>CAZTWH010000085.1:0-4460 GCA_964617575.1 uncultured Dehalococcoidia bacterium | reverse complement strand
CTATAACGAGGAGTCTCAAGATAAAAGGGAGGGTTGTGGAGGAGGATGAGAGGGAGGAGAAGAGATTAAGAAGTCTTCTCAACTACGGTCATACCGTAGGTCACGCGATAGAATCGGCGACGGATTACAAAAAGTTCCTCCACGGAGAGGCTATATCCCTCGGGATGGTGGCTGAGAGCTATATATCCCTTTATATGGGGCTTCTCAGGGAAGAGGAGCTTGAGAGGGAGAAAAGGCTTCTCGAGGGCTTCTCCCTCCCCGTCAGAACTTCCGGGATAGACAGGGGTAGGGTAATAGCCCTGATGGAGCATGATAAGAAGAAGAGGGGAGGGGAGATAGCCTTCTCCCTCATAGAGGGGATAGGGAGAGGGGTGGTGAGAAGGGATGTCCCAAAATGGGCTGTGGAGAAAGCTCTCTCCGAGGTGATAGGTGATTGATTTCAGAATAACCCACGAGGACAAAGGAGCGAGAACGGGTATTCTTAAAACAAAATCCGGGGAGGTTGAAACACCCGTATTTCTGCCTCTCGCACCGCAGGGAAGCGTTAAAGCCCTCTCCCCGGACGACCTCAAAACCCTAGGCATAAAAATGCTTATGTCCAATATATACCACCTTTATTTAAGACCCGGGGAGGAGGTTATAGGGAAATTCGGAGGTCTTAAGAAGTTTATGGGCTGGGATGGTCCCATATCCCTTGACAGCGGGGGCTATCAGGTATTCAGCCTCGCCCATTTAAGAGAGCTTAAGAGGGATGGCGTTCTCTTCAGGTCCCATATAGATGGAAGCGAGCATTTTCTATCCCCTGAGAGGGTTGTTGAGCTCGGTGATATATTCGGCGGGGATATAATCTTCCCCCTCGATGTCTGCCTCCCCTATACGGATGACAGGGGGATTGTTGAGGAGGCTCTCTCCATAACCCACGACTGGCTGAGAAGAAGCCTTAAGGAGAACCTCTTCGGCATAGTTCAGGGCGGATTTTTTGAAGATATAAGGGAGAGGGCTTGCCGGTATGTGTCTTCCCTCGAGCTCCCGGGGTATGGTATAGGAGGGCTATCCGTAGGAGAGCCCAAGGAGCTGACATTTAAAATAATAAGGCTCGTATCCTCCCTCCTTCCCCATGAAAAGCCGAGGCATCTACTCGGAATAGGCTCGCCCTATGATGTTGTCATAGCCGTATCCTTCGGCGTGGATATATTCGACTGCGCCTTCCCGACGAGGATAGCGAGAAACGGGGGCATCCTGACAAGATACGGGAAGATAGATATAACCAAAAGGGAGTTCTCCATCGATGAGGGACCCCTTGACGATTGCGATTGCTACACATGCCGGAATTTCACCCGCTCCTATATCCACCACCTTTTCAAAGCCAAGGAGCTTCTTGTCTACAGGCTCGCAACTATCCACAACCTTCACTTCATGATGAGGCTCATGGAGGGTATAAGGGAAGCCATAAAGGGGGGATACTACTCGGAATTTAAGGAGGAATTCTTATCGAAATACAAGCCCTCCGATGAGGCTGCGAGGCTTGAGCAGAAGAGGAAATGGCTTGAGGGCGTAAAAAGGTTTTTATAGAATTTTGATGATGGTTTCCTATCTTGAGCTCGACAGGAAGGAATTTGAGAGGAGGATTGAGGAGGCTTTCTCCCTGCTCGAGGACTGCCGTCTCTGCGGGAGGGAATGCGGTGTAAACAGGCTCAAAGGCGAAAAGGGGGCATGCAGGACGGGGAGGGAGGTTATAATATCAAGCTTCGGTCCCCACTTCGGTGAGGAATCGCCCCTCGTGGGGAGACACGGCTCGGGGACCATATTCTTCACGAACTGCAACCTCTCATGTGTTTACTGCCAGAATTACACGATAAGCCAGCTCGGCGAGGGTGAGGTTAGGAGCGAGGAAGCCCTCGCGAATATAATGATTTATCTCCAGAGAATAGGATGCCATAATATAAATCTCGTATCCCCAACCCATGTGATGCCCCAGATACTGAAAGCGATATTTATAGCGATGGAGAAGGGCTTGAGGCTCCCCATAGTTTACAACACCGGAGGATACGACTCCATCGAGACAATAAAGCTCCTCGAAGGCATAGTGGACATATACATGCCCGATATGAAATATTCGGACCCCGATATGGGTTTAAAGTACTCCAAGGTGAAGAACTACCCCGAGGTGAACAGGGTAGCTGTAAAGGAGATGCACCGTCAGGTAGGGGATCTTGTTATAAAGGATGGGATAGCTACAAGGGGTCTTCTTATAAGGCATCTCGTTCTCCCGAACGGGATAGCGGGGACGGAAGAGACCCTCAAATTCATAGCGGAGGAGATATCAAAGAACACATATGTAAATATAATGGACCAGTACAGACCCGCCTATAAAGCCCACGAATATCCCGAGCTATCGAGGGGCATAACGGGGAAGGAGTTTAAGGACGCTATAGATCTGGCTAAAAAATACGGTCTTACGAGGCTTGATAAAAGGCATGCGAGGTTTCTTCTGATATGATGGAGGCTTTTCATGCGAAAGTAAGGGGGAGAGTTCAGGGGGTATTTTTCAGGGCTTTTGTGAGGGATAGGGCGAGGGCTCTCGGTATAAAGGGTTTTGTTAGAAACCTCCCCGACGGGAGGACTGTTGAGGTATGGGCGCAGGGGGAGAGGGGGAGGCTTGAAAAACTCATAGATGAACTCCATAAAGGTCCGCCCGGAGCCTTGGTTGAAGAGGTTGAGATATCCTGGGAGGAGCCCAAAGATTTTGATGACTTTTATATAAGATATTGATGATGGTTGATGTCAAAATCGAAGATTCTGTATGTTTTCTGACCTTTAAGGGGAAGGGGAGGCTAAATCTTCTCGGCAGAGAGCTCTTTGAGGAGCTCGAAAGAGCCCTTGATGAGACGAGGGATGAGAGGGCGAGGGTTGTTATCCTGAGGGGTCATGGGGATATTTTCTCAGCCGGAATTGACCTTAACGAGATGAAAGAATTCTCACCCGAGGAGGCTGAAAGTTTCATAAGACTTCTCGATGGGACGATGAAGAAGGTTATGAGCCTACCCAAGCCCGTTATAGCCCAGATAAGGGGGTATTGTTTGGGGGGAGGTCTTGAGCTCGCCCTCTCATGCGATATAAGGGTGGCTTCCGAGAACTCATCCTTCGGTCTCCCCGAGATAAGGGTCGGCGTTCCTTCCGTGATAAAAGCCTCTCTTCTTCTCCCCACGGTAGGGATAGGAAGGGCGAGGGAGCTCATCCTCACGGGTGAGACGATAAACGCAGAGGAAGCCTTAAGAATAGGTCTTGTAAATAAACTCTCCCCTGATGATAGGCTCGATGAGGATACGATGGAAATGGCGAGGAAATTTTTAAAGCTCAGTCCTTACATAGTTCAGGTTCAGAAGGAAGTTCTCTACAGATGGATATCAAGCCTTGACGAACAAAGCATAAAAGCCTTCTCCCTTTGCTTCAGGACCCACTATCCCCGAAGGTGGATGGAGGCTTTCCTCGAGAAGAGGGAGCCTTAACCTTTCTTCTCGACCTCAATTATTCCGTTGTCAGCATCGACCCTGACAAAGTCTCCCGTCTCTATCACCGAGAAGGGGTCGGGGTCGACCCTGTCGAGCATGGGTATATCGCCTATAACAGCTCCCGTTGCGACTATGGGCTCAGCTTCCCTGTTTATTATCGCAGATGGCGCTGTCCCTCTTTTCGATACCGCATATACTATCCACGAACCTGCCGTCGAGCCTTTTCCGTGGGGAAATATGAGGACCTTTCCCTTTATAACCTCCCCCTCGAGCTCATGCCCCCTCTCAACAACCCTTCCCGTATCGGGGTCAACGCCTCCGACGAAACTTATAGGCTCCCTCGATACGAGCGCCTCCCCCTCCCCCTTCCCTTTTGATATACATCTGCCCTTAAGCACTATCCTCACTCCACACCCCCGATATCGCAGCCTCTATACAGCCCTTAACACTCCCGAATATGACCTCGAGACCGGCTGAGCCCGGAATGAAGTAAGCAGCGCGGGCATCGGGTGTCGCAACTCTCCTCACACCGGGGACTTCATTCAACGGGTTTGAGGGGCCGGCACAAACATCGGTGAGGACAAGACCTCCGGCTTTCTCTATCTTCTGAACAACCCCCATCCTCTCCCCTATAACCCTTATCTGTTTGGATGTGGCTATCCAAAGCCTCACACCGCTGTTAACCTTCTTCCCGTCAAGCATCTCGGCTATATCTATAAGAAGCCTGTAGCTTACATGCGGGCATCCGAATACAACCGCGTCTATCCTATCCCCATCCGCTTTAGTGAGAGCCCTGTAAGACTCCTTATATCCCCCATCCCGAGGGATATGACCTCCTTAGGCTCTTCACCCTGAAACGCTGTCTCAAGGTCGGGCGCCTCAGGCGTAACCCCGATTATATGGCAAAGGGTGACAGCTCCACCGGTGGGCATGGGCGCGAGAAGGGCT
>CAZTWH010000084.1:0-4501 GCA_964617575.1 uncultured Dehalococcoidia bacterium | reverse complement strand
CTGCGTGGGTTGTTCTCTCGGGGGTGGAATTGGGTATTCCTGCTGTTCCGAAGAGGATCACTTCTTAGCCCTCTCTTTTCTCCCTTTAAGTCTTCTCCCAACGGCTTCCGCTATTATGGAAGCCCTCGCCATCATCTCCTCGAAGTTCTCGAATGTTAAGGACTGGGGACCATCCTTTAAAGCTCTGTCCGGGTCCGGGTGAACCTCAACCATTATCCCATCGGCGCCGGCGGCTATGGATGCGAGGGCTACTGGTGTGACGAGATACCATTTACCCGTCCCATGGCTCGGGTCGGCTATTATCGGAAGGTGAGACAATTTCTTTATAAGGGGTATCGCGTTGACATCCATGGTGTTCCTCGTCATCGTCTCGAAGGTCCTTATCCCTCTCTCGCAGAGGATCACCTTCTCATTTCCCTGGGAGAGGATATATTCGGCGGAAAGGAGCCACTCCTGTATCGTTGCGGAGAGCCCCCTTTTGAGCATAACAGGTTTATCTATCCTGCCCACCTCATCGAGGAGGGGGAAGTTCTGCATATTCCTCGCCCCTATCTGGAGTATATCCGCATACTGAGCGACAAGCTCCACATCCTCGGGTCTCATGACCTCGGTTATTACGGGAAGACCTGTTTCTTTCTTAGCTAAGGCTAAAAGCTCGAGACCCTCCTTCCCGAGCCCCCTGAAGTGATAGGGGGATGTGGATGGTTTGAAAGCCCCTCCCCTGAGTATATCGGCGCCTGATTCCTTAACAGCCTTCGCAGTCTTTATAACCTGCTCCTCGCTTTCGACAGCGCATGGACCAGCCATTATAACAACTTCCTCCCCTCCTATCTCAACATCCCCCACCTTTATTACCGTCTGCTCCTTTTTGAACTCCCTGCTCGCGAGCTTGTATGGCTTCGAAATCGATATGACATCTTCAACTCCATCCATCCTTTCAAAAGCGTCCTTGAGCTCAGGATAGGTGAGACCGACGATGCCTATTATCGTCCTCTCAACACCTCTTGATACATGGGGTTTAAAACCAAGCTCTTTTATCCTTTCACATACGGCATTTATTTCATCCTCGCTCGCGCCTACCCTCATAACAACTATATCAGCCATCTTTTTACCCCCTGAGCTTTTTGGCTTCCCTCAAATAAACATGCTTTACCTCTTCCCTATCCGTATTATAAAGGATGAGGACCCTTATACACCTCGGAAGACTCCCGGGGACATCTATTTCCGTTGAGCACAAAAGGGCTGTATTGTTCCATCCGAGCTCCCTCGCAGCCCTTGCGGGGAATTCCGCGTTTAGGTCCTTCGTGGTTGTGAAGATTACGCATGCTATATCCTCTATTTTTATATCGTTAGCCCTCACAAGCTCCCGGAGGAGTTCCTTTGTTGCGCTTATTATCTCCTCCCTGTCGTTTTTATCAACGGTTATTGCTCCTCTTACCCCTCTACAGAACATCTCAAATTAAATATAAAAATTTTAGGGAAGATTGTGAACTCTCTTGACAGCCTCTATTATCGGCTCTATGGAGGGGGGTTTTCTCACTATCCTCGGTTTTCCGAGCGGGTCCTTTATATCCCTCTCACCCATGAGGACCTTGAGCGTCGCGAGGATCGAATGGGATAGGGCTGTTAGATTGTATCCGCCTTCGAGGGTGAAGAGAAGCTTCCCCGGGCAGAGTTTTTCTGATAAATTTTTTATGATCTCGACTATTCTGGCAAAGCCGTGGGTTGTGAGCTGCATGAGGGCTAATTCGTCCGCCCAGTGGGGGTCATATCCTGCGGAGACCATTATAAACTCGGGCGCAAATCTCTCAGCTATGGGCACGAGTATCTCCTCATAAACCCTTATATATTCCTCATCGCCTGAATAGGCGGGAAGAGGTATGTTGACGCATTTACCCTTCCCCGCTCCATGACCCGTCTCATCCACGGTCCCCGTCCCGGGATAGAAGGGATACTGATGGGTTGAGAAGTATAGAACATCTGGGTCGTCATAGAATATCTCCTGAGTCCCGTTCCCGTGGTGGACATCGAAATCTACTATAAGGACCCTGTTTATTCCGTGCTCCTTGATGGCGTATTTCGCAGCTATGGCGATGTTGTTGAAGAGGCAGAATCCCATGGCTCTTAAGGGCGTTGCGTGATGACCCGGAGGTCTTACGAGGCAGAATATGGAATCCATATCCCATCTTATAAGTTCATCCACGGCGCGGAGGAGGGCGCCCGCCGCATAAAGGGCTACCTCGTAAGACTCGGGGCTTAAAACCGTATCGGCATCAAGCCACCCCCCGCCCGCCCTCGAAAAGGATTCAACCCTCCTTATATGGGACTCGTCATGAACGAGGAGGAGTTCATCATGGGATGCGGGTCTTGTGGGTATCTGCCTCAGCCTGTCAAAAACACCCTCGCTTTTTAAAAGCTTTACCGTCTCCTCGAGCCTTCTCGGGTTCTCCGGGTGATTTCCCGTTTTATGCTCTAAATATATTGGGTCATAGGAAATTCCTACCCTCATCATACATTGAAAAGCACTTTTATTATATCACCATCCCTCACCTCATAGTCCTTCCCCTCAACCCTTATAAGCCCTTTTCTCCTCGCCTCCGAAAACCCTCCGCTTTTTATAAGGTCATCAAAGGATATGACCTCAGCCCTTATAAAGCCCCTCTCCATATCGGAGTGAATCTTCCCCGATGCCTTCTGAACCCTCGTCCCCCTCTCTATAGCCCATGCTCTTACCTCATCCGATACCGTTGTGAAGAAGGTTATCATATCGAGGAGGGAAAGGCATTCCCTCATAACCCTCGAGCCATCGGGGGGAAGCCCCATCGCCCTCCTCATCTCCTCCCTATCTTTTTCTTCAAGCTCCATAAGTTCAGCCTCAAGCTTGCCGTATATGGGAACAACCCTTAAATCGGACCTTATGCTATATTCCTTCCCGAGCTTCTCCTCCCCCAGGTTGAGGACTATGAGTGAGGGTTTTAAGCTTAAAAAACCATATCCGGCTATGGCTTTTTTCTCCTCCCCTGTTAGGGGAAGCTTCCTCAGGGGTTTTTCATCCTCGAGCTCCTTTTTGAGCCTCGAGAGAAAATCCTTCTCCTTTATAAGGTTATCCCTCTCGTGTCCCTTTGCTCCCCTGAGCTGGGATTCTATCCTCTCCATCCTCCTCTCTATTATGAGAAGGTCAGAGAGCATGAGCTCCCCTTCCATGGAATTTATATCCCTCTCCGGGTTTACATCCCCGTAAACATGGGGAACGGAGGGGTCATCGAAAGCCCGCACAACATGGATTATGATATCGACCTGAGATAGCTCGAGGAGGAACTTCCCCTTTATGCCCTCATATCTTGTGAAATCCCTCGGTGATTCATCAAACCTTATATATTCCACCTCAACGGGAACGACCCTTTTGGGGGACAGGAGTTTTTCGAGTTCCTCAAGCCTCGGGTCCTTAACCTTAACAACGCCCCTATCCGGGGATTCAAATCCCACGAGGGCTTTGAAAATCGTTCTTCTTCCGCTCTCGGGGAAACCTATAATGCCGACTTTCATAGAAGACTTGTCCCACTTGAATTTTAAACCACCTCCCTTTAATTTTAAAGGGGATGGTATATGTTCTCTCGGGTGATGAATACAAAGTTGAGGAGAGGATAAGGGAGCTCGGGGAGGGGAGGGAGGTTATAAGGCTATCGGGAGATGATGCCTCCCCTGAAAAGGTTCTGGAGCTTCTTAAAACCTTCCCCATGTTCTCAGAGAGGCTTATAGTCCTTGAGGGCGTCTTAGGAAAGATGAGGGGGAAAGGGTGGGATGAGGTGAAAGGAGCCCTGAGGAATCTTGCGGGCGGTGTTATGGTTGCTTTCAAGGAGGAGAAGGTTGAGGGGGAGATAGGGTGGGCTCGTGTTGAGGAATACAAGCCATTAAGGGCAAGGGAACTTGAGAAATGGATAAGGGAGAGCTTGAGGAAAAGGGGGAGGGAGATAACCGACGCGGGTATAAAGGCTCTTCTTGAGCTTGTGGGAAGCGACCCTTTTCTTATAGAGGGGGAGGTGGAGAAGCTCGCTTTTTACAAAGATGGGGTTATAGATGAGGAGGATGTTAGGGTGGTTGCGAGCCACACGAAGGAGGAGAGCATATTCTCCTTAACGGACGCCGTTGCTCAGGGGGAGAGGAGGAAAGCCCTTTTCATCCTCGAAAATCTTTTCAGGGAGGGTTTAACACCTCCCCAGATCCTTCACATGATAACGAGGCATTTTCGTCTTATAATAAAGGTTAAGGAGGGGGATACGGGGGATATTAAGGATTTCGCCCTGAGAAGGCTTGAGGAGCAGGGCAGGGCTTTATCCATGGAAAGGCTTAAGAAAATTTACAGGGAGCTTCTCCGTGCGGATATGGCTATAAAAGGGGGGATGGGTGGGGAGCTTTCCCTCGAACTTCTTATAAGCGAGATATGCGAAGGGGGGATAGATGGCAAAGTTCAAAGTAGGAGACAGGGCGAGGGTTAAGGACA
>CAZTWH010000083.1:0-4510 GCA_964617575.1 uncultured Dehalococcoidia bacterium | reverse complement strand
TTGCCTCTTGAGGGTGATGAAGTTATACTTGTTGAGCAGTACAGGAGGGCTGTTGGCAAGGTTCTCCTCGAGCTTCACGCCGGGACCATAGAAGATGAGTATGTTATGGAATGCGGGAGGAGGGAGCTTCTTGAGGAGACGGGTTATGAAGCCAAATCCCTTGAGAAACTGGGTGAATTCTACTCAAGTCCCGGTTTTTCGAGCGAGAAAATAACCGTTCTTCTCGCGAAAGAGGTTATAAGGAGGGGCGAGCCTCCTGATAAGGAGCACATAATTGGTGTGAGGAAGATGCCCGTAAGTGAGCTTTTAAATCTCATAAAAAGGGGCGAGATAGAGGATGGGAAGACGATATTATCCCTCCTCCTTTACATGATGAGGGATATGCTTTAAGATTTTTTCTGGTATGGAGATAGAGGCGAGGAGAAGGGAAATTCTCGGGAAGAAGGTGAAGGCTTTGAGGGAGAGGGGCATAATACCGGCCCATCTCTACGGACCCGGTATAGAGTCCGTGGCTATAGAGGTGGATGGGAAGGTTTTGAAGAAAGCTTTGAAGGAGGGGAAGGAGCATGTTTTGAAGCTTGATGGGAATGAGTACAGGGTTGAGGTGAGGGAAATTCAGAGAAATCCCTTAACGGGGGAGATTCTCCATGTCGATTTCTTCAAACCCTAACTCGGGAGGATTTCTCCTATGAAATCCCTCCTCCCCCTCAGGAAATCCTCCCCGCTCATAACCCTCTTCCCCTCAGGCTGAACCTCAAGGAGCATAACCGCTCCATCTTCCGTGAAGACGCAGGGCTTACCTTCAAGGGCAAATACCTCCCCCGCCCTCCCCTTCCTTCCTACGGGTGAAACCTTCAATATCTTGAGGATCTTCCCCTTCCAGGTTGTGAATGCGGAAGGTCTCGGACTGAAAGCCCTCACCTTAAGCCAAACATCCCTTGAGGATGCCCTGAAATCTATAAAGAGGTCTTCCCTTCTGATAAGGCGGGTATAGGTCGCACGGGTTTCATCCTGAGGCTCGGGCTTTATCTTACCCTCTATCCACAGGGGGAGGATTTCGAGGAGAAGGTCTCTTGCTAGGATTGAGAGCTTCTCCTCAAGGGAGCCGTATGTATCATCGGGACTTATTTTTATCCTCCTTATGCCTATTATGGGTCCCGCATCAACCTTCTCCTCCATAAGTATTATCGAAACCCCTGTCTCCTCATCGCCCGAGAGGATGGTGAAGGGTATCGGTGCGGGTCCCCTGTGTCTGGGGAGGAGGGATGGATGGACATTGAGACACCCCTTCTCGGGAAGCTCGAGAAGCCATTTGGGCAGAATTTTCCCGTAGGCTGAAACTATTATAACCTCCGGCGAAAGAGCATAAAGCCTATCCCTCTCATCCTCGAGTCTTTCGGGCTGAAAAACGGGGAGGGATAGTCTCACAGCCTCCTCCTTCACAGGCGTTCCCTCAATAGCCCTTCCTCTTCCCTTAGGTCTATCGGGGTTTGTATATACGCCAACTATTTCATAGCCCGCCTCAAAAAGTCCCCTTAGCAGGGGAACAGAGAAACCCGGGGAGCCCATGAAAACGATTCTCATTTCTGCTATAATAATTATAGAGTCCCCCGGATTTTCCTCGGGAGGTGGTGTGATGTGAGGATTCTATTTCCTATTCTTTCAAGGAGCGGAAGGACAGGAGCTTTATATACGGATGAGGTTATGATAAGGGCTCTTGAGAGGAAGCACGAGGTAAAGGTTATAAGTTATGATGAGCTTTTTCCCGTGAACGGCGACCTTTCTCTCCTCATCTTCGGGTATATGCCGATGTTTTTAAAACCCGCATATGACCTCGTAATAACGAGCGGTAGCTATATCTTCGCCGACCTCGTATATGCCCAGCCGCCCGCGGGGAGAGATGTTGTTCTCCCTCTAAAGGACAATATACTCCTAAGCGAAAATAGCTCCAGATACCTTGCGCCCCTCTTCTCAACCCTGAATTTGCTAATAAAGAACCATTCAAGATTCATCGCCAATTCAAAATGGGGGGCTTATGTTGTGAAGAGGAGCTTCGGAAAGGATGCCGAGGTTCTTTATCCGCCCGTTCCCGTTCACCTCTATGACTGGAGAAGGAAAGAGAGGGATAACCTTGTTGTGACGATAGCCGGTCTTAATCCGAGGAAGAACCTCGAGATAATACCTGATATATGTGAGAGGGTCCCTGACGCCCATTTCATCCTCATAGGTTATTATCACGAAAAATATTCATACATTCTGGATGAGATAAAGAGGAGGCTTGAGGAGAAGGGGATGGGGGACAGGTTCACATATATACCGACGGCGAGCGTGGAGGAGAAGAAAGAATATCTTGAGAGGGCGAAGGTATATTTTCACCCAACGCCATATGAGCCCTTCGGGATAAGCATAGTGGAAGGAATGGCTTCGGGTCTCATACCGGTTGTCCATGACTCGGGGGGTCCGAAGGAATATGTCCCCGATGAGTGGAGGTATAAGGATGTGGAGGAAGCCTCTCGGAAGATAAGGAAAGCTTTAAGCTCCTGGAACCTCGAGGTGGCTTCGGATATGGCTGAGATAGCGTCAGATTTCGGGGAGGAGGTTTTCGAGGAAAGGGTGCTCGAGATAGTCGAGAAGTATTCTTGACACAGAAAAGGGAAGCTTTTAAAGTAAAGTTGTGAGGAAGATAGGAGCTTTTCTTCTCGGTATCGGTCTCGGTATAGGGGTCGGATATGTTATTTATCTTTTCATAAAAGTGAGCATAGAGTTTCTCCCCCTTCCTTTAAAGATAGCGATAGTTTGTGTTGTCCTTGGTCTTCTCCTGCTTCTCGCCTCGATAATAAGGGAAAGGGCGAGGGCTCTTAAGGAGGATGAGAAATACAGGGGGGTTAAGAGGTGATAATAACGACGACGGATAGGGTAGAGGGAAAGAGGATAGTCAAGACCCTAGGTCTTGTGAAGGGGAGCACCATAAGGGCGAGGCATGTTGGAAGGGACATAATGGCTTCCCTTCGTCATCTCGTTGGAGGGGAGATAACTGATTACACGGAGATGATGGCTGTCGCTAGGGAGGAGGCTATAAATAGGATGGTGGAGGAGGCTAAGAAACTGGGCGCGAATGCCGTAATAGGCGTCCGCTTCACAACATCCATGGTTATGTCAGGGGCGGCGGAGATATTAGCCTACGGAACAGCGGTCATCGTTGAACCGGAGTGAGACCTTTTGATAAAGCAGAGAGGGTCTTCTGAGAAGGGGTCTTTTGTCTTCAGGTATGCCCTTCCCCTGCATCCACCGCATATGTATTTATATTCACACTCCCCGCATCTCCCCTTAAGCCTATCCCTGTCCCCTATGGAACGCATAAAGTCTGAGAGCCATATCTCCTTAACATTCCTCTCCCTAATATTTCCTGCGCTTATAGGGAGGAAGGGGCAGGGGAGAACTTCCCCGTCAGCCCTTATATATAAAAGACCCTTTCCCGCAACGCATCCCTTGAAGAAGGGCTTCAGGAGATAGGGGTTTTTAAGCTTTTTTGCGAGGAGGGACCAGAACTGGGGCATACCCACAGGCTCTATTATCGGGATGGACTCCCTCTGGAACTTCAATATAATCCGTGCAACCTCCCCGAGCATATCCTCCGAGATATTATGCTCACCATCAACCCTCCCGACGGGATTAAGGACATAAACAAGAACTATGTCGCTCCTGACATAGGAGGCGAACCTCAATGTCTCCTCAAGCTCACCTATATTCAGCTCGGATACCGCTATATTAAGCTGTAGGGGGATATTTTCTTCCCTTACCCTCTCGATCCCTTCCATAACCTTTTCAAAGGCTTTATCTCCCCTTATAAGCTCGTAGGTTTCCTTATTCACGCTGTCGATGCCTATGGCTACATTTTTAACCCCAGCCTTTTTGATCTCTTTTACTACTTCCGATATGAGGGTTCCGTTTGTTGCGAGGATGGGGTAAAGACCGAGGGATGAGGAATATCTCATGAGCTCGAATATATCGCTTCTGAGGAGGGGCTCCCCTCCCGTGAAGACGAGCATCCCGAATTCCTTTACCGATGCCAGATCCTCTATAAGCTTTTTCCCCTCCCGGGTTGAGAGCTCACCTTCTGCGGGCTCCCCTCCATTCGCATGGCAATAAATACATTTGAGGTTGCATCTCCTCGTTATCTCCCATACCGGATGATTCGGAAAACCTATACATCCCATCCCCACAGCCCCAGCCGCCGATGGAATAAGGTAGGGGGCGCGAATAAGCCACCTCTTCCAATTCCTCCATCCCGCAAGATAGGCGTATATAAATAGGCTCAGGGCTTGCTTCGGGATGTGGAGATATTTACCAGGTTTGAGCATAAAATACCCCCCGCCTCCATAGCTATGAAAATCCCGTGGGTTATTGTGAAAAGGATGAGGTCTAAGACCTCGAGTTTTGCCGAGAGCAGGAAGCTTGCGGAATATATCAGGGTTACGAGGTGGTCATATATTACGGTCTTTATTGATAA
>CAZTWH010000082.1:0-4523 GCA_964617575.1 uncultured Dehalococcoidia bacterium | reverse complement strand
CCCTGTTTTTTATGGATATAAAAGACCCGTCCCTCTCCGATGAGGGGAGGAGGAAAATAGACTGGGCTTCAAAGGAGATGAGGGTTCTCTCCCTTGTAAGGGGGAGGTTCAGGGAGGAGAAGCCATTAAAAGGGGTAAAAGTAGGCGCCTGCCTTCATGTAACCAGCGAGACGGCAAATCTTGTCCTCACCCTGAAGGAAGGAGGCGCGGAGGTTTTTTTATGCGCATCAAATCCATTGAGCACTCAGGATGAGGTCGCGAGCGCCCTTGTATCCTACGGAATAGAGGTTTTCGCGATAAGGGGAGAGGATGAGGAGACATATTACAGGCATATAAATATGGTTCTCGACAGGGAGCCTGATATAACCATAGATGATGGGGCGGACCTTGTCGCAACCGTTCATTCAAAAAGGACGGAGCTTTCGAGGAAAATCCTTGGCGGGACAGAGGAGACGACGACAGGTGTTGTAAGGCTCAGGAGCCTTGAGAGGGAGGGGAGGCTTCTCTACCCGATAATAGCTGTAAACGAAGCAAAGACGAAATACCTCTTCGATAACAGGTACGGAACGGGTCAGAGCACGGTTGATGGGATAACGAGGGCTACAAATATCCTGTGGGCAGGGAAGAGGGTTGTTATATGCGGTTATGGATGGTGCGGGAGGGGGGTGGCGATGAGGGCAAGGGGTCTCGGGGCGAGGGTTATAATATGCGAGGTAGATCCCATAAAGGCGATAGAAGCCCTTATGGACGGCTTCGAGGTCATGAAACTCGAGGAGGCATCCAAAATAGGGGATATATTTATAACAACCACGGGCAATATAAATGTCATAGATAAAAAACACCTCGAGCTCATGAAGGACGGAGCCATTTTATCAAACAGCGGTCATTTCGATGTCGAGATAAATTTAAAAGCTTTAAGAGATATGGCGAGGGAGGTCAGGAGGATAAGACCCCTTGTCGATGAATATGTCCTCCCGGATGGGAGGAGGCTTTACCTTCTCGGCGAGGGGAGGCTTGTTAACCTATCCTGTGCGGAAGGGCATCCCCCATCCGTTATGGATATGAGCTTCTCAAACCAGGCTCTATGCGTGGAATACATAGTTAAAAAGGGAGGGCTTCCCAAAAAGGTCCTCCCTGTCCCGGAGGAGATAGACAGAGAGGTGGGGAGGCTCAAACTCAAGGCAATGGGCATAGATATAGATGAGCTCACGGACGAGCAGAAGGAATATCTTAGAAGCTGGCATCTCGGGACATAAAAACTTGATGCTTCCACTCCCATGAAGGGAGCTACGGAATAGGGAAGGGATGTTTCCATATCGACACACATGGCACTAAAGGACCTCCCATTTTATATCCTTTAGCGACCTTACATGTGGTAAATAAGCTCGGGGCTCCATCACAGACCGAGAATTCTTCTCCCCTCGTGAAGGAGCTCATCAACCTCCTCGGGGCTTTTCCCCTCGGAATAAACCCTTACAACAGGCTCCGTCCCGGAGAGTCTGAAGAGGAGCCAGGAGCCATCCTCGAACCTGAATTTAACACCATCTATCTCATCAACCCTTATAACCCTCCTCCCGCATATCCTCTCCGGTCTTTCGGACAAAGCCCTTATAACCCTATCTCTCTCATCAATATGAAAATCAACCCTCTTAAAATAATGGGGACCCACTATGTCAAAAAGCCATTCCATAAGCTCGGAAGGCTTCCTCTCAAGC
This sequence comes from uncultured Dehalococcoidia bacterium, assembly GCA_964617575.1. Classification (GTDB taxonomy): domain Bacteria; phylum Chloroflexota; class Dehalococcoidia; order SZUA-161; family CAYRBX01; genus CAZTWH01. The sequence goes on along the minus strand of CAZTWH010000082.1, from coordinate 2,808 downwards.
CTTGCCATCATCTCGAGGAAATAAAGAGCGCTCAGAAGCCCATCCCTCTCAGGTATGTGGGACCTGAATCCAAATCCCCCGCTCTCCTCCCCACCCATAAGAACTCCTCCCTTAACCATCATCTCCGAGATATATTTGAAACCAACGGGCGTCTCGCAAACCTCAACCCCATATACCTCGCCGAGCCTGTAAAGCATGTCCGTGGATGTAACCGTCTTTACAAGCTTCCCCCTCTCCTTCCTCACATCAAGAAGATATAAGGCGAGGATGGCAAAGGTATGAAGAGGCGTTATAAACCTCCCCCCCTCATCCATAACTCCCACCCTATCCCCATCCCCATCAAAGGCAACACCGACATCAAACCCCCCCTCCCTTATAAGACCCGAAAGGGAGGAAAGATTCCTCTCTATGGGCTCGGGCTGAATTCCCGGAAAAAGAGGATTCCTCTCCGTATGTATCTCACAAACATCCAAAATCCTCCCAAGATAACCCGATGTCGCACCATACATGTAATCAGCACATACCTTTATCCCGCTCCTCTTTATTAGCTCTATATCAACTATGGAACATATGTGCTCAAAATATTCATGAGTGGGGTTATATATTTGTATAAGACCTTTATCGAGGGCTGTATTGAAGGGAATTCTTTTCACATCCTTTTCGGAGGGAGGTATCAGTTTTTCTATCTCATCCGTTATGCTTTTCTGAGCGCTTCCTCCATGCCGGTTTTTGACCTTAAATCCGTTCCACATATACGGGTTATGGCTTGCTGTTATTACGACCCCCCCTTTAGCTTTTCCCCTTATACCGAAGCTCAAAACGGGTGTGGGGACGGGTTCGGGGCAGAAGAGGACCTTTATACCATTCCCCGCGAGAACCTCACAGACAGCCTTTGCGAATTCTTCGGAAAGAAATCTCCTGTCACATCCCACGACCAGAGGTCCTTCTTTGAAGAAGAGGGCTGTTCCCTGGGCACATCTTCTCACATTTGAGAAGGTGAAATCGTCCCCTATAATCCCCCTCCACCCATCCGTTCCGAACTTTATCTCCATTCCTCCTCCACCTTTATTCCGGCGTCTTCCATGAGCTCCTTTGCTTTATCCGTCCTCTCCCACGGGAGATCAAGGTCATCCCTCCCGAAATGACCATAACATGCGAGGGGTGTGTAGATGGGTCTTCTAAGGTCAAATTTCTCTATTATGGCGGCAGGTCTGAAATCGAAATGCTCCTTTATGAGCTTTATTATCTTCTCATCATCTATCTTCCCCGTTCCGAAGGTCTCAACGGATATAGCAAGGGGTCTCGCAACACCTATGGAATAAGCAACCTGAACCTCAACCCTGTCAGCTATACCGGCAGCAACAAGGTTCTTAGCTACATACCTCGCCATGTAGGCGCCCGACCTGTCAACCTTCGTGGGATCCTTCCCCGAAAAACACCCCCCTCCATGCCTCGCAACACCACCATAGGTGTCAACCTCGTTCTTCCTCCCCGTAAGACCCGTGTCAGCCATGGGACCACCTACAACAAACCTCCCCGTTGGATTTATGTAAAATTTAGTCCTCTCATCTATAAGGTTTTTCGGAACGACGGGTCTTATAACGAGCTCTATTATATCCCTTTTGAGAACATCCGTGCTTATTCCGTTATCGTGCTGGGCTCCCACTACTATTGAATCTATTCTTTTCGGGACGCCGTAGGAGTATTCTACGGAGACCTGTGCTTTACCGTCGGGTCTCAGGTAGGAGATTATATTTTCCTTTCTAACCTCGGCGAGCCTTTTACATATTTTATGGGCTAGGCTTATGGGGAGGGGCATGAGTTCAGGTGTCTCCCTGCATGCGAATCCTATCATTATACCCTGATCCCCCGCCCCGAGGGTATCCTTCTCATCCATCGCGAAAGCCTTAGCCTCGATGGATTTATCGACGCCTATTGCTATATCCCTTGACTGCTCCTTTATCGATACTATTACCCCGCATGTTCCGTAGTCGAAGCCGTATTCAGCCTTCGTATATCCGACATTTTTCACAACCTTCCTGACCACATCCGGTATCTCTACATAGCATTCCGTTGTTATCTCGCCCATGACTATTACTATGCCCGTTGTGACCATCGTCTCGCATGCGACCCTTGCGAAAGGATCTCTGGCTAAGATGGCGTCGAGGATCGCATCCGATATCTGGTCGCATAGCTTATCGGGGTGACCCTCGAGGACGGATTCCGATGTTAAGAGATAGGATGAGCTTTTGAAGAAGCTCATGTTCATCTTTATACCTCCCCATATAATTTCCTCTCCACATCATATAAGGAGAGTTCTTTTAACTTTTCCCTTTTAGGTTTCCCATCCCTCTCCCATCCCCTCTCATCGTAATAATTATCGAGGAATCTCTCCATATCCTCCGCGCCTATCTCCCTTCCGAAGTAGTCGCAGAGGGCTCTTCCGTCCTTAAGAGGCACAAGCCATTTGTCGGGGAATTTATCCCTCCCGAAGCCTACTCTATAGTTCATAGCCCTCAAAATGTTCCAGCCCCTCTCCGCTCCCCCCATGAGATCCTCCCTTGAAAGCTCCTCGCCTGTGAGGGAGGAGAAGAGTTCCTCTATGAGTCTTATGTTGTAGAACCTGTTTATGAAATACCTGTTGCATATACCGAGGGAGGAGAGGAGGGAGAACCAGTCCTCGCTATATTTCGTATATCTCCCGACATCGAATCCCTGCTCCTTTATCTTATTCACCGTATTCTCCCCCACCCCCATCCTGTCCGCATGCCTTACAAAGTCCTCCAGCTTCGCCCCGGGGTTATATGC
>CAZTWH010000081.1:0-4621 GCA_964617575.1 uncultured Dehalococcoidia bacterium | reverse complement strand
ACCGCGATGTGAACATCCTGTAGGGCTCCGTGTGTTCCTTCGTTATGAGATCATCTATCAGAACTCCTATATAAGCCTGATCCCTCCTCAATATGAGGGGTGGCTCGCCTTTCACTTTAAGGGCTGCATTTATACCCGCTATTATACCCTGTGCTGCCGCCTCCTCATATCCCGATGTCCCGTTTATCTGACCTGCAAGAAAAAGACCCGGGACGACTTTTGATTCAAGGGAAGCCTTTGTCTGATCCGGGGGGACGAAATCATATTCTATCGCATACCCCACCCTTATCATCTCGACTTTCTCAAGGGCTGGTATAGACCTCAGCATCTCAAGCTGGACATCCTCGGGAAGGCTTGTGTTGGCGCCCTGAACATACACCTCCGTCGTCTCCCATCCCTCGGGTTCGAGGAAAAGGGAATGGGAGCTTTTATGGGCGAACCTCACTATTTTATCCTCTATGGAGGGGCAATACCTGGGACCTATCCCTTTTATCATGCCCGTGAAGAGGGGAGCCCTGTGGAGATTCCTCCTTATTATCTCATGGGTTTTCTCATTCGTGTAGATGAGATAGCAGGGTATCTGGGGTCTCCATGAAGTCGTCTCTTCTATCGGATATACGGGATTCGGTTTGGGGAAGGGTGGGAGATCCTCGGGGGGTTCGAAGCTGAAGTAAAGGGGCGTGGGGCTTCCGGGCTGGGGGATAGTTTTTGAGAAATCTATGGTCTTGGCGTCTATCCTCGGGGGAGTTCCCGTTTTAAGCCTTCCGAGCCTTAATCCAAGCCTTCTTAAGGCATCGGAGAGACCGTAGGCTGCAAATTCCCCAGCCCTTCCGGCGGAGAAGCTTTTGTCTCCCACGATTATCCTCGCCGCAAGGGATGTCCCCGTTGTTAGAACAACAGTCCTCCCCCTATATTCCATCCCCAGATTCGTAACGACGACAAAATTCCCATCCTCGAGCCTTAAATCCTCTATAAGAGCCTGCTTTATATCTATATTCCTCTCTCTCTCAAGGGCGTGCTTCATCGAGAGGGAATAGAGCTTCTTATCAGCCTGCGCCCTGTAAGCCCTAACCGCCGGTCCCTTTGATGTGTTGAGCATCCTTATCTGGATGAATGTTCTGTCTATGTTTTTCGCCATCTCCCCGCCGAGGGCGTCTATCTCCCTCACAAGATGACCCTTCGCCGGACCTCCTATTGAGGGGTTGCATGGCATGAGGGCTATATTATCGAGATTTAAGGTTAAAAGCAGAACCCTCATCCCCATCCTCGCGGATGCGAGGGCTGCCTCACAACCCGCATGTCCTCCTCCTATGACGATAACATCATACATCCCTAAAAATTTTACTTTGCGGACTTTATGTAGTAAAATAGAGGTGGTGTCAAGGCAAGGGATTCTTTTCCTCCTCGCCATAGTAGCGATACTTGCCATCCTCTTCGCCCTTTTTTCGAAGGAGAAGGGGATGGAGAAGCTATCTATAAATGATGTCATAGCCATGGCTAAGGAAGGGGAGATAAGGGAGATAATAGCTAAAGGCGAGGATTTAACGGTTATAACGAAAGATGGGAAAAAATTCGCATCAACCATAGGTCCCAATACTGACCTTATGGAGCTTCTGGACAGGCATGGCATAAAGCTCGAGGGTGAGGGTGCTGTTGTTATAAGTTATGAGAAGACATCGAGATTGGGTGAGAACTGGTGGTTCTGGGCTTTAAATTTCCTTCCCATTCTTTTTGTCACCTTCCTCCTCCTCTTCATATTCAGGCAGGCTCAATCGGGTCCGAGTCAGGCTTTCAGCTTCGGGAAGAGCAGGGCGAGGCTTATATCCGGGAACAGACCTCAGGTCAGGTTTTCGGATGTCGCCGGCGTTGAGGAGGCTAAGGAGGAGCTCAAGGAAGTTGTCGAGTTTCTGAAAAACCCTCAGAAGTTTCAGAAACTCGGGGCAAGGATACCCAAGGGTCTTCTCCTCGTGGGTCCCCCCGGGAGCGGTAAGACGCTTCTTGCGAAGGCTGTTGCGGGCGAGGCTGGAGTTCCCTTCTTCTCCATAAGCGGGAGCGAATTTGTGGAGATGTTCGTGGGTGTTGGTGCTGCGAGGGTAAGGGACCTTTTTGAGCAGGCTAAAAGGCATTCCCCTTCGATAATATTCATAGACGAGATAGATGCCGTCGGAAGGCACAGGGGTGCGGGTCTCGGCGGGGGACATGATGAGAGGGAGCAAACACTTAACCAGATACTCGTCGAGATGGACGGTTTCGATACATCCACTAATGTGATAGTGATGGCGGCAACAAACCGCCCGGATATTTTGGACCCCGCCCTTTTAAGACCGGGAAGGTTCGATAGAAGGGTTGTTATAGACCTTCCGGATGTAAAGGGGAGGGTGGAAATCCTCAAGGTGCACGCGAGGAATAAGCCCCTCGCGAGCGATGTCAACCTCGAGGTTATAGCTAAGGAGACGCCCGGATTCTCCGGAGCGGACCTCGCCAATATAGTAAACGAGGCTGCTATCCTCGCGGCGAGGAAGAACAAGAAGTTTATAGAAATGGTTGACTTCGAGGAAGCCCTTGATAAGGTGATAGCGGGTCCGGAGAGGAGAACGAGGGTTATAAGCGAGAGGGAGAAGAGGATAACAGCCTATCATGAGGCGGGTCATGCTGTTGTAGCCCATTTCCTCCCCAACGCAGACCCCGTCCACAAAGTATCCATAATACCGAGGTCGAGGATGGGCGGGTACACAAGAGTTCTACCCGAGGAGGATAGATTTTTGTGGACAAAATCCCAGTTTGAAGACAATATAGCCGTTTTCCTCGCAGGTCATGCCGCCGAGAAACTTGTATTTAACGACATAAGCACGGGGAGCGAGAGCGACCTTGAGAGGGCTACAAAGCTTGCGAGGGAGATGGTAACAACCTACGGGATGAGCGAGAGGCTCGGACCCAGAACCTACGGGAAGAAAAAGGAGCTCGTATTCCTCGGGAAGGAGCTCGCCGAGGAGGAGAAGAATTATAGCGATAAAATAGCCGAGGAAATAGACCTGGAGGTCAAAAGAATAATAGAGGAGGCATACTCAAAAGCTAAGAAAATCCTTGAGGAGAAGAGGGATAAGCTTGAGGAACTCGCAAAAGCTCTTCTTGAGAAGGAAACCCTTGAGGGGGAGGAGCTTCAAAAAATCCTTGAAGATTGATAAAATAAGTAAATGATGGATAAGAGGAGGATAATAGAGGAATTCAGGCTTCATGAGGGGGATACGGGTTCATGTGAGGTTCAGATAGCTCTCCTTACGGAGAGGATAAAGAGGCTCACCGAGCACCTAAAAGTTCACAAGAAGGATAAACACTCTCAGAGGGGGCTTCTCAAGCTGGTTGGAAGAAGGAGAAAGCTCCTGAGATACTTGGGGAGAGAGGACCCTGAGAGATACAGGAAACTTGTGGAGAGGCTCGGGCTCAGGGGATAATATGGCTGCTGTTGAGGATGAAATCGGAGGAAGGATACTCAGGATAGAGGAGGGGAAGTTCATAACCCAGGCTCAGGGCTCCGTTGTTGTGAGATACGGTGATACTCTTTTGCTCGCCACCGTATGCGTCAGTCCTGAGCCGAGGGAGGGGGTTGATTTTCTTCCCCTTGTTGTTGATTATGAGGAGAGGCTTTATGCGGTGGGTAAAATCCCCGGGGGATATTTCAGGAGGGAGGGAAGACCTTCACAGGATGAGATATTAACGAGCAGGCTCACGGATAGACCTATAAGACCGCTTATACCCAAGAATTTCAGGAACGATATACAAATAATAGTGACAGTCCTTTCAGCCGATCAGGAGAATCCGCCCGATATTCTCTCCATAATAGGTGCATCATCGGCTCTTCTTCTCTCCCCCGTTCCCTTCGAGGAGCCCGTTGGTGCTGTCAGGGTGGGGTATATAAACGGCGATTTTGTTGTTAATCCCACATTCAAGGAGCTCTCCGAAAGCATACTCGACATCATAGTTGCGGGGACGAAGGAGAAGGTGATGATGATCGAGGGTGGGGGGAAGGAGGTTCCCGAGGATATATTCTTTGAGGCTGTAAAATTCGGTCATGAATGGGTTAAGAGGGTTGTTGAGCTTGAGGAGGGGCTGGGGAGGAGGATATCCGCGTGGGAGGAGGCGAAGCCGTCAGAGGAGGCTGTTGAGGAAGCTTGTAGGTTCATAGATGAGAAGGTCGGGGAGATATCATGGAGCTCGAGGGAGGAGAGGGACAGGCTTCTCTCATCCTTAAGGGAAGGTTTCCTCGAGATAAATCCCGAGGGCTCTTCCATAATAGAGGAGGCTATAAGGAGGAAGATAAGGAGAAGGATAATAGATGAGGGTGTAAGACCTGATGGGAGGAGGGAGGATGAGATAAGGGAGGTTGAATGTGAGGTGGGCATACTCCCCAGGACCCATGGTTCTGCCCTCTTCAGGAGGGGGGAGACCCAGATATTGACGATAGCCACCCTCGGTTCGCCGGGCGAGGAGCAGCTCCTCGATACGCTGGGACCCGAGGAGACAAAGAGGTTCATACATCATTATAACTTCCCTCCCTTCTCGACGGGTGAGGTTAGGAGGATAGGTCTTCCGCCGAGGAGGGAGATAGGGCATGGGGCTCTGG
>CAZTWH010000080.1:0-4626 GCA_964617575.1 uncultured Dehalococcoidia bacterium | reverse complement strand
GGGCGCGAGAAGGGCTCTAAGCTCATCTGTCGTGAGAATGTTCGGAACGCCTTTCAGGACAGGTATTCTATCCCCGGCTATCCTCCCTATCCAGTACCCGAGGGCTGAGAGATCAGAAAGGGTTAAATTCTCGAAATCGAGGGAGGAAAGGTCTATAAGAATGTCTCCCTTCCTGTTCTCCTTTTTATGAAGACCGAACTCAGGGACCCTTCCCGTTATCCCGGAAGCTATAACCGCGGGCGCCCCATCCCTCGTCCCCCTTCCACCGAGAACCGAATTCGAATATACCTGACCCGAGCTCCCTCCCCAGCTGAAGTGCTCCCCGAGCCTGGGGGCATTGCCATGTAGATACGGAAGGCATGTCCCTATGGGTATTGCGCCGAGCCTTAAGAAAGGTTCATCAGCCCTCCTCTGCTTCTCAACAAGCTCCTCAGGGATCCCCATCTCCCTCCACCTTTCATAATCAACCATCCCCGGATTCAGGGTCGTGAGGACCCTGAACCTCGCACCCCCTTCGACGAGTTCCGTCATCCACTCTATCTTCTCCTCACCGCCGAGTCTGTAGCTCCTCGCCGTGGCATGAACACTCGCCACGGGAACCATCCTCTCCGCACCGTAAACCTCACCGAGGGCTATGAGGAGCTCCATAGCCCTCCTCACCCCCTCAGGACCCTTGAGCATCTCTTTCTCATAAGATGTAAGCTTCATCATTCCAGTTTAAACCTCCTTAAGAGGGCTTGAAAGAGTAAAGCTTGCCAGAGGGCTCCTCATGCATCTCGTCAGGGAATTCCGTATCGCACCGCTTTTTACCACAAACCCCTCTTCCCAAAAGCTCCGCAAGCCTCCCCATCCCTAAACACGAGGTCTCGGGAGAAGTTTAGCCTCCTCCACTATCCTGGGAACTATCTCCTCCCAGCCTATAGCCATTATATGAACTCCATGGACCCCTTCTATATTCTTTATCTCCTCTATTATCTCAAGGCATATCCTTACGCCTTCCTCTTTCTTATCCTTGGCGTCCTCCATCCTTTTCACTATCTTGTCGGGCATAATTATGCCAGCGACATAATCCCTCATGTATCTCGCCATACCCACGGACCTTATGGGTATAACCCCTGCTATTATATGAACTTCCTTGTCAAGACCCTCCTCCCTCACCATCCTCATCCATTCCTTGAACCTGTCTATATCAAATATAGCCTGAGTCTGGATGAAATCCGCACCCGCTTTTATCTTCTTTTTAAGCCTCAATACCCTGAAATCCATAGGGTCTGAGAACGGGTTCTCAGAAGCCCCTATGAATATCGGCATCTCACCCTCAACCTTCTCCCCACAATCAAATAATTTATCATCCCTCATCTTCTTAAGCATGTTTATAAGCTGTATCGAGTCTATATCATATACGCCCTTCGCCTCCGGATGGTTTCCGAGGGTCTGATGGTCCCCGGAGAGGCATAGGAAGTTCTTTATTCCCATGGCAACAGCGCCCAGGACATCGGATTGAATGGCGAGCCTGTTTCTATCCCTCACAACTATCTGCATAACAGGTTCAACGCCCGTGTCTTTGAGGATGAGACTCCCAGCCCAGCTTGAGAGCCTTACAACCGCCGACTGATTATCTGTGACATTAACAGCATCGCAGCAGTTCTTTAAAATCTCCCCCGTCCTCCTTATAACGCTCCCCTCAGGTCCCTTCGGCGGTCCAGCCTCAGCCGTGACGGCGAACATGCCCCCTTCAAGTATCTTCTCAAGATTGCTTCCTGCTTTCATGCTTCCCCCAGTTCACAAAAATAGATAAAAAGGATTTAAAAGTCAAGTCCCCTTGACAAATAGGGGTTCTTTTGATTAAAAATTAAAAGAAATGGAACTTCTCTCCGGATACAGGATTCTGGACCTCACGGATGATAGGGGTTATTTCTGCGGGAGGGTTCTCGGGGATCTCGGTGCGGATGTTATAAAGGTTGAGCCTCCGGGAGGGGATAGGGGGAGAAGGAGGGGTCCTTTTTACGGCTTCCCCCATCCCGAGAGAAGCCTTTATTTTATATTCTATAACGCGAATAAGAGGGGGATAACGCTTGATATAACGAAGGAGGATGGGAGGGAGATTCTAAAGGAGCTTGTTAAAAGGGCTGATGCGGTTGTTGAGAGCTTTGATGTGGGTTTTCTTGAAAGGCTCGGACTCTCCTATGAGGAGCTTTTGAAAGTTAATCCCCGTCTTATAATGACATCGATAACGCCTTTCGGCGAGGGTGTGGAGCTAAAAGGGGGGGATGGGGTTCTGTGGGCTATGGGTGGGATGATGTATCTATCAGGAGACCCGGATAGGGCTCCTGTGAGGGTGAGCTTCCCCCAGTCCTATCTTCACGCATCAGCTTACGGTGCCCTCGGGACAGTTATAGCCCTGTTCTGGAGGGAGATGGGGGGGGAGGGACAGCATGTTGTTGTATCCGCCGAGGCTTGTGTTGCGGCGACCCTTATGAATGGAGCCATATTCTGGGATATACTCGGAAAGAATCTCAAAAGGGCGGGGCAGTTCAGGACGGGGCTCAGCACATCGGCGAATCAGAGGCTTATATGGAGATGCAAGGATGGGGAGGTCAACTTCCCCCTCTTCAGCGGAACAACGGGCGCGAGGGTATCTAAAACCCTTGTTAAATGGATGGACGAGGTTGGTCTCGGTGATGAATATATGAGAAAGAAGGACTGGGACAGCTTTGATATGGCTGAGGCGAGTCAGGAGGAGTTCGACAGGATAGAGAGAGCTCTCTCGAAGTTCTTCGGGGAGTTCAGGATGAAGGAGCTTTTTGAGGGGGCGGTCTCGAGGGAGATATGGCTTTATCCCGTATCGACGCCAAAGGAGATATTTGAGGATGAGCAGCTCAGGGCGAGGGGTTTCTGGGAGAAGGTTTATCACGATGAACTGGGGAAGGAGCTAACATATCCCGGGAGCTTTGCCAAATTATCGGGGGAGTCTTTAAAGATAAGGAGAAGGGCTCCTCTTATAGGGGAGCACAACAGGGAGATATACTGCGGGGAGCTCGGTCTTAGTGAGGAGGAGCTTGAGATGCTTAAGGAGGTTGGCGTTATATGAAAGTGCTCTCGGGTATAAAAGTTGCGGATTTCACATGGGTTGGCGTTGGACCCTGGACCGCGAGGCATCTCGCCCATCACGGCGCAACTGTTGTGCATGTCGAGACGAGCAGGGCTCCCGATGTCCTGAGGCTCACACCTCCGTTTAAAGGGGGCAGGACGGATGTAAATAAAGCGGCATACCACGCCCTCTATAACAGCAACAAATACGGTATAACGCTTAATCTAAATCACCCTAAGGCGAGGGAGGTGGCTTTAAGGCTAATAAAATGGGCTGATATTGTCTTTGAGAGCTTCACACCCGGAACCATGAAGAGATGGGGTTTATCCTATGAAGATGTTAAGGAGATAAAGCCTGATATAATATATTTCAGCACATGCCAGATGGGTCAGACGGGACCGAGGGCAAAACACCCAGCCTTCGGGACACAGCTTGTATCTTACGCCGGATTCACCTACCTCACGGGATGGCCCGATAGGGGACCAACGGGTCCCTACGGACCATATACAGACACGCTTGCCCCTCCTCTCGGGGCGACCCTTGTAGTGGCAGCCCTTATGTACAGAAATAAGACGGGGAGGGGTGTTCATATAGACCTCTCCCAGTTTGAGAACGCCCTCCAGTTCATAGGTCCCGTCCTCATGAGCTATATCCTCAACGGGGAGATTTATGAAAGGGTGGGCAACAGGGACCCCCAGGCATGTCCCCACGGGGCTTTCAGGTGCAGAGGGGATGACAGGTGGATATTCATAGAGGTGTGGAATGATGATGAGTGGAAAGCGCTTGTCAGGGTGATGGGGGAGCCGGAGTGGGCTTCTGATGAGAGGTTTAAGACATTCAGGGGGAGGAAGGAGAACGAGGATGAGCTCGAAAGACTCATAGAGGCGTGGACGATAACAAAGGATGCCTATGAGCTCATGGATATGCTTCAAAAGGAGGGCGTGCCCGCGGGTGTTGTCCAGAAAGGGGAGGACCTTTACAGGGACCCTTATCTCAAATCCCTCCCCTATTACTGGGAGCTCGAGCACCCCGAGATAGGGAAGCATCATTACGAGGGTCCGCCATTCAAGCTCTCAAAAACGCCCGCAAAGCTCGAGATGCCAGCCCCAACCCTCGGTCAGCACACGGAATTCGTCGTCACCCGCTTCCTCGGCTACTCGGATGAGGAGTTCGTGGAGATGCTTCAGGAAGGTGTATTTGAGTGATCATCTCCTCCCGTAAAATCCCCTGTCAAGAAGCCTCACGGGTGACTTGGAAGCTGTTATATAAAGTTCATTTCCGAGATAGAGGGAAGGGTTTGCCGTTCTCAGCTCGAAGATTCCGCTTGGGTTGAAGAACCTCTCATCTATGTGAGTTGCGAGGATTTCCCCGACAACCCATTCATGGTCGCCGTAGGTTTTTGTATCTATAAGCTTTAGCTCGTATGCGAGGTATGCGCCTTTTATTATCGGCACTTTTGTTTTGAAAGGCTCAAGTTTCTCAAGACCGAAGTTTTTGAACTTATCAACCTCCCTTCCCGATATTCCTCCAACCTG
>CAZTWH010000079.1:1247-4695 GCA_964617575.1 uncultured Dehalococcoidia bacterium | reverse complement strand
GAATTCATTTATAAGGGGGAAAAGCTCCTCGAGATTTTTCTCAGAAGAGCCCTCTCTTATCATGAGCCACATCCCTTTTTTAAGCTTCTCCCTCCCCTCTTCCACCCTCGTCGTCTCATGGTCCGACATTATCCCTGCTGAGATATATGCGTTTAGCTCCTTCCCGGAGAGGAGGGGTGAATGTCCATCTATAACTTTTCCCGAAAAAGTTCTTATCTTGCGGAGAACATCCTCATCACATCCTATAACCCCGGGGAAGTTCATAACCTCACCGAGACCAAAAGTTTTTAAGGATGAAAGCTTTCTCGCATCGAGTTTTGCGCCCGCTGTTTCGAGCTTGGAGGAAGGGACGCACGATGGAGCCATGAGGTAGAGGTCCATGGGCATGTTCCTGAAGGCTTCGAGATAATACTTTATACCCTTTATTCCGCAGACATTCGCTATCTCATGAAGGTCGCTTACAACCCCCAGAACACCCCTCGGGACGACGGCTTTCGCATATTCAAAGGGGTGAAGGTAGGTGCTCTCCAGATGTATATGGGCATCTATAAGGGCGGGGCATATGTATTCGCCCTGAAGGTCTATTATCCTCTCCCCATCCTCATAGTCCCCAACTCCAGCTATCCTCTCCCCGAATATGGCGAGATTCCCCTCCTCTATCTCCCCCGTGAAGAGGTTCACAATCCTTCCGTTGACGAGGAGAAGGGATGCGGGTCTTACCCCCCTCGCCACCTCTATGAGTTCCTTCACTCCTCCACCTCCGTTATATAGGGGAGGTTTCTGTATTTCTCAGCAAAGTCAAGACCGTATCCGACAACAAACTTATCCGGTATCTCAAATCCAAGAAAATCTATATCAACATGAACTTTTCTCCTCGATGGCTTGGAAAGAAGGGAGCAAAGTTTTATCGACGCGGGTTTTTTCTTTTTGAGACTTTCTATAAGATATTTTGTCGTTAAACCCGTATCCACTATATCCTCGACTATCAAAACATGCCTGTTTTTTATATCCGACCTTATACCCTTCCTTACCCTTATCTTCCCCGAACTCCCCTTCCCCATCCCTTAGCTTGAGACCTCGACGAAATCGACCTCGAGGGGGAAATCGAGCCTCCTTATGAGATCAGATAGGAAAATAAAGGAGCCCTTTAGGACGCCTATAAGGATGGGATTTTTCCCTTCATATTCCCTTTTTATCTCCTTTGCGAGCTCCTCCACCTTCCTCTCTATATCTTCTTTCCTGAGGAGGAACTTCATACCTTTCCCACCGTGACAAGATATATAACGGGTCTTCCCTCAAATATCCTGCTCATTGATTCATCATCGAATGCTCCTATGGCGCATGCCCCGAGCCCCAAGGATGTAGCCTCGAGATATATGTTCTGAGCTATGTGTCCCGCCTCAAGGGTTATATACCTTGTGGTCCTCTCCCCGTATCTCCACTCCATCCTCTCGGGGACGGCTACAAGGGCTATGACAACCTGAGCATCCCTCAGCATCCTCTGACCGAGGGCGCTCTCCGTCATCTCTATCCCGAATCTCCCCTCCCTCCTAACATCAAGAGAATGCTCCTCCGGCATGTAGAGATATATCCCCTCCTTAAGCCCATCAACATTGTTTACGGCGACATATACATCTATCGCGTAAAGGGCGCCCGCTGATGGGGAGGCGCGAAATCCTCTCTCACCCGTTATTCCGTATGAATAGAAAAGGAGCCTCGAAAGTTCCTCGAGGGATAAGCTTCCTCCCTTGTATCTCCTCCTCGACCTCCTTTTCTCTATAGCCTCCTCAAGAGGAATGCCCCTCACGCCTTTCACTTCAGGAAGTTTGACCATTTCCCCTTGATTATAATTTTTTAACTTTTTAATTTCAAGGGAACTCCGGAGAGCATGAAGTAAACCTCATCGCATATCGATGAGAGGAACTGATTGACCTCGCCGAGTATATCCCTGTAAGCCCTCCCGAGGGGGGAAGGGGGGACAACTCCCATCCCCACCTCATTCGATACGAGGACGAAATTCCTCCCCTCCATTATCCCCGAAAGCCCTTTTATCTCCTCCCAGACATCTTCCTCAAAACCCTCCTCCCTGTCCCCCATTATGTTCGCTACGAGGATGGATATGCAGTCTATTACTATCGTGTCGTATCCCTTTATTTTGGAAAGCTCCTTATAGACGCCCCTCTCCACCTCCAAGGTCTCAAAATCCCGGGGTCTTCTCTTCTTATGCTCCTCTATCCTTTTCCTCATCTCCTCATCCTTCGGAGACGCCGTCGCAACGAATAGAACCTTCCCGCCAAGCCTTTTCGCAAGCTCTAAGGCGAATCTGCTCTTCCCGCTTCTTGCTCCCCCTACTATAAGTACCTTCATCTGAGGTGAGATGTATCCCCTATTATGACCCCCGTATCCCCAACTATAGATATGGATGCGGGGTCTATCTTAAACTCAAACCATCTCTCAAGCGGAAGGTTCAATATATGGCATAAAATGCTCCTTATAACACCTCCGTGGCTCACAACGAGGGCTGTTTTATTGAGGGAGGCGAGTTCTTCTGCTACGGGCTTAAGCCTCTTATGGATATCCTCTATCCCCTCTCCTCCGGGAAACTTCACATCCGGTGAATGGTTTGCCCATTTTTCCGCTATATCGGGGAATTTCTCGAGAGCTTCTCTGAATATCATCCCCTCGAAGCGACCGAAATCGAGCTCCCTTAGTTCCTCCCTTATTATGAGCTCTATATCCCTCCCATCAAGGATTATGCGCGCTGTCTCGAGGGCTCTTTTCAGGGGGCTTGAGAAGGCTATATCTATCCTCTCATCCCTGAGCCTTTCCCTCAGCCTCCTCGCCTCCTCTATCCCTACCTGCGATAAAGGGATGTCCGTTATCCCCTGACACCTCCTCTCCTCATTCCAAACCGTTCTCCCGTGTCTTATGAGAAAAATCTTTCCCAAATAAAACCTCCTTCCACGGGTATGAAGGAGAAAACAAGCGTTAAAACCTCACATATCTCATTTATAGCCCCGTATGAATCCCCCGTTAAGCCTCCTATATTTCCCCTTATTATCTTACCCGAAACAAGAACGATGGGAAATATCAAAGCCATCAGGATAAGACCTTTTATCGAGAGGAAGAGGATCGAAAAAACGAGGGTCGTGATTGTTGATATAAAAAGGGCTCTTTTGTTCATGCCCTCTTTGAATATCCTCCCCTTCCCCTTCTCCTTCGCATAGGGGAAGGAGAATATGGAGAGGCACATGCCCCATCTGGAGATGGCTGGCATGATAAGGAGAACCTCTCTGTTTTGGAGCTCTGATATGAGTAGAAGTTTCAAAATAAGAAGAAGGAAGATGCCGAGGGCGCCGAATACCCCTATCCTCCCATCCGCCATTATCCTGAGTTTTTCCTCCCTTGTTTTGCCCGAGAAGAGGGCGTCCGTAAGGTCGGCAAATCC
>CAZTWH010000079.1:0-1237 GCA_964617575.1 uncultured Dehalococcoidia bacterium | reverse complement strand
AATCCATCTAGATGGATAGCCCTCGTCATTACAAGGAGGGTCAGGATGAGGATGAAAGCCCCGAGGAAGTGTAGCCCCGAGGTTAACTTATCTATCCCGAAAAGGATACCGCCGAGGAATATTCCGACGAGGGGGAAAAAGGGGGTTGATTTTTTTAATCCTTCCTCATCCCATGGTAGAGGGAGGATTGTTAGGAATGAGAAGGCTGAGAGGAGTCCCTTCAATCCGTAGCCTCCGATACCCCTGCTTCGGGGAAGGTAGCCATCTCCTTGAGAATCCTTAAGGACGCCTCACAAAGCATAATACCGAGACACGCCCCGGTCCCCTCGCCGAGCCTCATCCCGAGGTTTAAGAGGGGCTTTAAGGAGAGATATTCGAGGATATACCGGTGTCCGGGCTCCTCCGACATATGAGAAGCTATCATATATTCCCTCGCCGTTGGGCAGAGCTTATAGGCGAGGAGGGCGCCCGCACCTGATATAAATCCATCTATGACGACGGGTATTCTCCTCATGCACGCCCCGAGTATGGCTCCGCATATGCCTCCTATCTCGAAACCTCCGACTTTGGAAAGAACATCTATCGGGTCATCGGGGTCGGGTTTGTTAACCTCTATAGCCCTTTTTATAACCTCTATCTTCCTCCTCAAAGCCTCGTCTTTTATCCCCGTTCCCCTCCCCGTCATCTCCTCGACTCTCCTACCCGTTATAACGGATGCGATGGCGCTCGAGGGCGTTGTGTTCCCTATTCCCATATCCCCAACGCCTATTATCCCGAGACCCTCATCCACAACCTCTATCCCGGCCTCTATGGACCTTATGGCTTCATCCCTGCTCATGGCGGGTCCCTTTGTTATATTGCCCGTCCCCCTCCTTATCTTCTTAGAGACGAGGTTCTTTATCTCGCCGAAATCGTGGTCAACCCCCATATCCACGACTATAACCCTCGCTCCGCAGAACCTCGCGAGGACATTTATCCCCGCCCCACCCTTTAAGAAGTTGTAGACCATCTGCCTCGTCACCTCTTTAGGGAAAGCACTCACCCCCTCCTCGACCACACCGTGGTCCCCTGCAAAGGTGAAAATAGCCTTCTCACCTATATCCGGGAGGGGCTCGCCCTTTATCCCGGCTATCTTTATCGAGAGCTCCTCAAGCCTCCCGAGACTACCCATCGGCTTTGTAAGCATATCCTGCCTCATCTTAGCCTTCCTCATAGCTTCCTCATCCGGGGGTTTTAT
>CAZTWH010000078.1:0-4719 GCA_964617575.1 uncultured Dehalococcoidia bacterium | reverse complement strand
TCGCAAGCCTCAGCCATATATCATCCCTCTGAGCCATATGCCAGAAGCCCTCTATATAGTTGCAGTACATGTGGATCCTTCTCTCTATAACGGGCTCCATATCCTTCTCAACCTGCTCCCCCGCAACATCAACGAGGATGGCAAGGGGATAGCTCCCCCCCTCCTCCAGATCCTTTATATCCGGTCCCACAACCTCAACCTTCTCATCCTCAACCTCATCGGGGCTCTTTAAGGTGCAGAGCTCAAACTTCTCCCTAACATTCGGTCCGCCGAACTCAACCTGATACTCCCCCTTCCTTATAGCTTCCCCCTCATACTGGGGACCAACATCAACCGGAAACTCCATCATATCTCTCACCCTCCTTTCTTAAGCTCCTCTATAAGTCTATCAAGAAATTCTTTCCATACCTCATCTTTCAAAATGGTGGGAAGGGAATAGTCAGCATTCGGATAGTAGAATTTGCAAAGGGTCATGGTCCTGAGGTGGGGAGCAAAGTGCTTTAAGGTGGAGAGAGCCTGATTCCCTATATCCGTCCTGAAGCCGAGGAACATGACGAGGTCATGATTCCCCTCCCCCTTCACTCCCTTCCATTCGGGGTCCTTGAGGAAGTTGACTATCTCTATCACATCGTAGGTGGATTCGGGCTTTCTCCCCTTATCGATCATAGCCTTCGCAACATGAGCCGTGGCACATATGGGGGCTCTTGAGGCATCCGCTATCTCTATCGCATAGTCGAGAAGGGACTTCCCGCCAAGCTCTATCTCAAGAACCCTACGACCCAGGATGAGAAGGGGTCTTCGGGACCTTTTTATTTGGTTCGCATACTGCACCGGATCCTCTATAGCCATTGCCCCCTTCACCCCTGTCAGGACATTCACCCTGTGAAACGGTATTGTAGCCATAACCCCTCCTTACCTTATTACCGCTTCTATTGATACCTTTGAGGGATATGTTCCTATAAAGGTCGGGAGACTCAGGGTGGGCTTCTCCTTCCATCCGACCTCCTTGAGATACTCCATAACCTCCCTTCTGAAGAACATGGGTATATCCCTCTGGGACCTTATATAGAGGTGGAGGTCATCGGGAAGCCCCCCTATATATTTCTTGTGAAGGTCTATGTAGTGGTAGAGTTTTATCTGCCTCCCCTGAGGCGTATCATTCTTCCTTATGCAGAGTTTCGCTATCCATACCATCGCCCTCTCCTTCGATTCAACCGCTATCTTGAGATGCTCAGGGGATGGCTCTTGGGTATCAATCACCTCCCTCTTCCTTCCGTCCATAACCCTCCAGTCATCCTCCCCCTTCTTCGATATATAAAGTCTCCTGTACTTCGACGAGTGGGGACCCAGGACAACGGGGACGCCAAATCTGTTGAAGCCGGTCGCTATCGACGCCGCCTTCTGGGACATGGCTCCCCATGCGACACCGCAGGCGCCTACCCTGTTGAGAATGTAGTCAGCTATCACCTCATAGTTAGCCCTAAGGGGAAGATTCGCGAATATGTTGGCTATCTTTATGGCGGCACCTGTAATATGAGAGTTTGAAACGCACGAGCCTATGTTGACAACCCCTCCGGCGTCAAAGTCGGGGGGATACTTCTCGTATACCGTCTTTCCCTCCTCATCCTTCATCATAGCCGCAACCATGGCGGAGCAACCCGTGAGGACGACTATATACTTTCTCCTCGCGAACTCATCAACCATCTCCGCAACTTCCTTTATATCCTCCGGGAAGTTGGAGCATCCCACGAAGGCAACAACACCGGGTATCGTCCCCAGAACTATGGGAGCACCGACCTTCCTTATCTCCGTGTCCATCACGGGACCCCTACCAGCCCTTATCTTCCATGTCTCCCGGGATGCGACAGCCCTGAAGATCTTGAATATCTCGACATCCCTCGGGCACTCCTCCTCGCATTTGCCGCACCCGAGACACTTATTGAATATATCAACGATCATCTGGGTATCTCCCTCATCCGCGAACTTCCTTATCCCGGCGCCCACACGAAGAAGGTTCGGACATACCCTCGCACACATCCCACAGCCCGTGCAAGCCTTCGCAAGCTCCCTGGCTTCATCAACGCTTATAAGTTCCTTCTTCCTCGTCTTTGCGAGCTCAAGGGCTACCTTTACGGCAACCTCCCCAGCCTTCTCGTGGTCAAGGATGAGATAATGCTTTCCATCCTTAACCATATCCCTCACTATCTCATCAACATCCTTCTCGGTGGCGTCCTCAAGACCATAGCATGCCTTGTCGGATGTTGCTATGAGGGCGGAGCCAACCTTTTTAGCCTCCTCAGGCATATCCGTCCTTATGCACTGCTCATCCGTAACTATAACATCCGCAACACCGCACCTGACGAAGAAGAGCTGTCTTGAAAGGGGACCTATAATCTTCGCCTTATCCGAATACCTTGTGGTCTCAATGGCGGTGCAGCATATGCCGCATATCTCAATCTTATCCTCAACACCGAGCTCCCTCGCCTTGTCAACAACATTTGAGGATGTGGCGGGGTTGTGCCCCACCACGAGAATCACAGGCTTATTCTTATCAACGGAGCCCCACCCGAGGTCAACAAGGGCGGTGTCGGCTTTGGATGCGGGGAACTTAAAGCCAACTATCTGAGCTATATCGGCGCATTCCATGCTGACATGGTCAAGCATCCCGGCGTGAAGAACCTTTGACTCATAATCGAGATTGCTCCCCTCTTGACCGAAATGGGTGGCGGATACAAGATGAACAAATTCCCTCTGCACATATTCTATCGCTTTCTTGAGGTCGCCCAGGGTCTTCGGCTTGAGCCCGAGAACCGTCCTTATTATCGGGGCTTCAACATTTATCATCGGTCCGAGGTCTATGGGGTGGTCCTCGCCGTATTTCTCTATAAGGTACTCTATTATGTGAGCCGCATGCCCCGCATGCGCCGCAAGCCCCATACAGCATGCGAGGAGAACTATCCTGGACTGCTGAGACTCTATATTTAAACCGCAAGCCCCTCTCCTGTTCTCCGTGAGGTCGCATTTTCCGTATGTGCAGAGACAGCAGAGGTCGCAGAAAGGAGCGTAGAAGGGCTTGTAAAGCCTCAAGAGCCTCATGTCCCAGTTCCTCAAAGTTGTTATATCGGGACATGGCGTTGGTCCAACGGGCTCCCAATCCTCATTAGCCCTTATAAGCTCCCTTATCTCTTCCTTCATTTTTTCACCTCCATTATTTCTCTGAGCAGGGAAAGGGTCTTGGGATGCCTCATAACAAGTATATTCGCGCCCGCCAGGACAAACGCGAGCGCGGATAAAGCCTCCCACAGGATGCCCTGCTCCTCCCCTTCCTTAGCCTCCTTCTGCTTCCAGCACTCGCCGCCGAAATAGGCTATGATCGGCATCTGCATCATCGGGTCCTTATGTATCACCCCTATCTGTTTTATCCTCTCCATGAGGGAGAAACCGTATTCCATCCCATATCCGAGCGCCGGCGCAAGAGGGTCTATAACAATCCTCTCCGGAGGGAAGTTCTTCCCTATCTTCACATTGAGCTCCTTCTGAAGGTTTATATCAAGGGGCGCCTGGGATACAACAAAATGACCGTGATCAAGGGCGGGTCCGATTATAGCCTCGAAGTTCTCTTTCTGAAGGGGACCTATAAGAAGTCCCGCGCCGGAGCACATCTCACATACCTTGGGAAGAACCTCCCTGTCCTTCTCCACATTCCCCGAACCGTAAACTATAAGGGGAACATTTATGGCATCAAGAACCCTTTTGACAGTCTCTCCTGCCTCCTCAGGGGATGTGTCCTTGGCTGACGGCTCCGTCGAGAGAAGGCTAAGGCAAACCATATCCGCACCATACTCCTCACATTTCTTGGCCCACCTCGGGGGGTCCCCTATAACATCCTTGTATGGCTCCACCAGATACGGAGCCCATCCCTCAGGCTCCATATCTATGACCTCGAGGCAGAGCCTCGGAGGGTTCGGAATCTCCCCTTCAAAAAAATGAAAGGGGAGAGCCCCCTCTCCCCCCACCTTTACGAGCTTGTCCCCGGAGCCTATGGCTACTTCCCTCACCCTGCCAGAGTAGGTCTCATAAGGCGCCTTGAACTCCATATCCACCTCCTAAAGCTCTAGCCAAGAATGGGAATAAAGGCTATCGCCTTTTAAAACTTTAACAGTTTTGTAATACTCAAGCTCCTTCTTGGAAAGGGAGGATGGGTCTATCTCCTCCCCATCCATAACTTTATATATGAGCTCCACTATCTCGGGAAGCTCGCCCTTCGCAAGTTTCATAAGCTCCTCATCAAGAGCATCGGCTATGGCGGAGTAAAAACCATATTTGGATAGCATTACAAGATAGGTTCTGTTTAAAATGGGTCGGAGTTCTTTTGGGGCGCTATTGGATAGGTTCGATAGCCCTATGGTCGATTTGACCCCCGGGACAACATCCTGAAGGATACTCGCGAATTCAAGGCAAGCGACAACCTCCTCCTGTTCAACAGCTACGGGAAGAAGTATGGGGTCAACCCATATCCTGTCATTTGGTATGCCCATATCGTTGGCTACCGAAACCGTCTCCATTATGCTAGCTACCCTGTCATCAACACCCTTCGGAACACCCTCATCCGTGAGAACGGATATGACAACATCAGCATCGTATTTCGTGGCGAGGGGGAGCATATTCTCTATGCTCTCCCTCTTCCCGGAAGCGGAATTTATAAGAGCCTTGACTTTG
>CAZTWH010000077.1:0-4770 GCA_964617575.1 uncultured Dehalococcoidia bacterium | reverse complement strand
TAGAAGGAGATATAGTAAAGCTTCTCATAATAAAGGACAAGGGGATAGTCATAAAGGGCGAGGGCTCCATAGAGGATATAGAGGCTGGAGATAAGGTCTACAAGAGAATAAAGCCCCTAAGGCTCCTCAGACTTTTAAATTCAAAATTCGCTGGGCATTCTTATAGAGGACCTTCTCTATAACCTCCTCCTTGTATCCCTGAGATGTGAATTCATCGAGCCACCTCTTGGGAGATATCTCGGGGTAATCGGAGCCGAACATGAATTTGTCCTGAAGCCTCGAGTTTATCTCCCTTTTTATAACTTCGGGGAAATACCTCGGAGCCCACCCTGATAGATCAGCATATACATTCGCCTTATGCAGAAGAACCATTATCTGCTCCTCCTGCCAGGGCCATGCCGGGTGGATCATTATTATTGTTAGCTCGGGGAAGTCCGCCGCGACCTCATCAATATATATGGGTCTTGTGTAGTCGAGCTTATAACCCGCGCCCCCCGGGAGCCCCGCTCCGAGCCCCGATGTTCCTGTGTGGAAAGATACGGGTATACCGAGCTCACAGCACTTCTCATAGAGGGGATAGAACCTTTTATCGTTGGGATAAAACCTCTGGGCTATGGGTTGAAATTTAAGACCCAGAAGACCGAGTTCCTTTATACACCTCTCAAGCTCCTTTATCGCGAGCTCCCCCTTCCAGGGGTCTATCATAGCCCATCCGCCTATGAATACATCGGGATACTTCTTCACAAGCCCGGCAACAAAATCATTCTCTATCCTCGGTATACCGCTTACGCTCTCCGTATCCCATGCCACAAGAATAGCTTTGACATCAAGCTCCCTGTACATATTAGCCATATCATCAGGACTCTCTATCCTGTCCTTTATCCTGTAATATTTCTCCATAGCCTGGGTTATGGTCTCTCCGTAAACCCTCCTGTAGCCGAAAAGACTCGTAACATGGGCATGAACATCTATAGCCCTCATAACACCCCCCTTCAAAATCTTAAAAACAAAAAATAAAAAGGTCAATTTACTTCATCCTTCTTTTATGTTATATTTTTCAGTGATGGGGAGTGTTATGGATTTTATAGAAGCTATAAGGCAGAACCACGCCCTTGAGCATGGGACCATGACCATACTTATGAAGAAGCTGGGGAAGGAAGTCAGGATGATGGGGAGGTCGAGCCCAACGGGATTTTACATATACGGGGATATACCTACGGATATAGTAAAGGAGGCTGCCGAGGAAGCTTTGAGGAGGCTTAAAGCAGGCGAGGAGGAACTCGCCATATCCCCCTTCTGCGGGACGAATGCTGTTGTCACGGGAATCCTGGCAACCTTCGCGTCTCTCATAGCCCTTTCCGGGAAGAACAAGCTTCTCAAGATACCGAGGGCTATACTGGCTGCCATACTTGTGGGCATATTCTCCCATCCGATAGGGAGGCTTGTTCAGAAATATCTCACTACCACAAATGACCTCTCTGATGTTAAAATAGAGAGGGTGGAGAAGAGGGGGGAAGGGGATTTTATCTATCATAAAATAGAGACGAAGAGGCACTGGGTTTAAAAATAAAATACAGGCAAAGGCTGTGAACCGGAGTAGTAGGTCCCAAGCGGGGCTACAGAGAGCCGGGGGAAGGTGAGAGCCCGGTGCCAGCGCGGGGCTGAATGGGCCGGGGAGCCTCAAACCGAAAGGGAGAGACCCCGAGTAGGCTTTGACGGGTGGGTCCCGTTACAGACCCAAGAGAGGACCCCGGGGCTTTAAGGCTTCGGAGGTCAAGGAGGGTGGTACCGCGGGCAAAAAGCCCGTCCCTTCGGGGACGGGCTTTATTTTTTGGAAATGAGGATATGGGATATTGATAAACTGGCGAAAAGGGGGGGGCTTATACCTCTGGTGAGGGAGATGCCCGCAGACCTCGATACCCCTATATCGGCTTATCTCAAGCTATCGGAGAAACCACCATCCTTCATGCTCGAGAGCGTCGAGGGAGGGGAAAGGCTGGGGAGGTATAGCTTTATAGGATTTGAACCCGAGGAGGTTATAAAGGGAAGGGGAAATCCCATACCCATCCTCAGGGAGAAAATGAGGAGGGCTGTGAAAATCGAAGGTCTCCCGAGGTTCTCAGGGGGTTTTGTGGGATATATATCCTATGAGGTGGCTTCTTATTTCGAGGATATACCCGTCCCGGAGAAGGACCCGCTGTCCCTTCCCGAATATTACTTTTTGCTCATCAAGGATATGGTTGTTTTCGACCATGTAACCCATAAGCTTCTCCTCATAACCCATATAGATCCGGAGAAGGGCGTTGAGGATGAGTACAGGAGGGCGTGCGAGAGATTTGATGAGATGGAGGAGAAGCTTTTATTCGCAAGGTTTTACGCAAAACCCCTTAAAGGCGGGGGGGAGGCGGATATATCTTCGAATATGGAGAGGAGGGAGTTCGAGGATAAGGTGAGGAAGGTGAAGGAGTATATATTCGACGGGGAGGCGATTCAGGTCGTTTTATCCCAGAGATTTGAAGCTCCTGTAAAAGCTTCCTCGATAGACATATACAGGGCTTTAAGGGTTATAAATCCTTCCCCCTATATGTATTATCTTGATCTCGGAGATTTTCAGATAATAGGTTCTTCGCCGGAGATGCTTGTTCGCGTCGAGGGCGGTTTCGTTGAGACCCACCCGATAGCAGGGACGAGACCGAGGGGGAGGGATGAGGAGGAGGATAAAAGGCTCGAGGAGGAGCTTCTATCCGACGAGAAGGAGAGGGCAGAGCATACGATGCTTGTCGACCTCGGGAGGAATGATATAGGAAGGGTTAGCGAGATAGGGAGCGTTGTGGCAACCCAGCTTATGGAGGTGGAGAAATACTCCCATGTCATGCATCTCGTATCCCATATAAAGGGGAAGCTGAAAGCCGGTCTTGACATGTTCGACGCCCTCATATCCTGCTTCCCCGCCGGGACTGTGAGCGGTGCCCCCAAGATAAGGGCTATGGAGATAATAGGCGAGCTTGAGCCGGAAAGAAGGGGTCCCTATGCGGGAGCCCTGGGATATATAGATTTTAAGGGGAATCTTGATATGGCTATAGTGATAAGGACGATTATAAGGAAGGGGAGGAGGGCTTATTTTCAGGCGGGAGCGGGCATAGTTGCGGATAGCATACCGGAGAGGGAATATGAGGAGTGCGTAAATAAAGCCAAAGCCCTTCTAAAAGCTATAGAGCTCTCGGAGGGGAGATGAGGGTGCTTATTGTCGATAATAAGGACAGCTTCGTGTATAACCTATATCAGTTCATAGGCGAAATGGGCGCGGAGGTCATGGTCATAAGGAGTGATAGGGCGAAAGTAGATGATGTTCATGAAATCTCCCCAACCCATATAGTTATATCCCCGGGTCCATCGGTCCCGGAGAGGGCTGGGATATCATGCGATATAGTCAGGGAGTTTTACGAAAAAATACCCATGCTCGGCGTTTGTCTCGGTCATCAGTGTATAGCTTTTGCCCTGGGAGGAAAGATTGAGAGGGCTTCCGAGATAAAACACGGAAAGACATCCCTCATATATCACAACGGAGGGGGAGTATTCAGGGGGATACCGAGTCCGTTCAGAGCCGTGAGATACCACTCCCTTATAGTTAAGGATGTTCCCCCCGATTTTGAGGTCAACGCCTTCTCCGATACGGGTCTCATAATGGGGATAAGGCACAGGAGTTTACCCCTTCATGGCGTTCAATTTCACCCCGAGTCCATATTCACGGAATACGGAAAGGAGATACTCAAAAATTTTCTGGAGGTATCATGAGGGAGATGCTTGAGAAGGTTCTTGACGGAGGATTTTTGAGCATCTCTGAGGCTTATTCTCTCATGATGGATATTATGGATGGGAAGGTCCCCCCTTCCGTTTTCGGGGCGATAATGGGATGTATGAGGATGAGGGGGGAGGGGGAGGAGGAGATTGTGGGTTTCGCAAAGGCTATGCTTGATAGATGCATAAAGCTTGAGCTCCCCTTCGAGCTCCTCGATACATGCGGAACGGGCGGGGATGGTTCGGGGAGTTTCAATATATCAACGGCATCCGGGATAATAGCATCGGCATGCGGTATAAAGGTGGCAAAGCACGGAAACAGGGCTATAAGCAGCAGGAGCGGAAGCGCCGATGTCCTCGAAGCCCTCGGAGCCAAAATAGAGCTATCACCGGAAAGCGTCAAAAGATGTATAGAGGAGGTTGGCTTCGGATTTATTTTCGCACCCATCTTCCATCCATCCATGAAAAGGGTTGCACCCTTAAGAAAGGAGCTCGGAACAAGAACTGTCTTCAATATGCTCGGTCCTCTAACAAACCCGGCGAGGGCTTCTTTCCAAGTTCTCGGGGTTTTCAAGAGGGAAATCATGGGTAAGATGGCGAGGGCTCTTAAGATGCTGGGAACGAAAAAGGCGTGGGTCCTTCACTCGGAGGATGGTCTTGATGAGATAAGCCCCGGCGCGAGAACCTTCGTTCTCGAGGTAGATGACGATGGGATAAAGGAGCTTACTCTAGAGCCTTCAGAATACGGATTCCCAGCCCGAGGGAAGGAGAGTATAAGGGGCGGGGACAGGGAGGAGAACGCAAAAACCCTCCTAAAACTCCTCTCAGGTGAAAGGGGACCCGTAAGGGATGCATGCCTTCTCAACGCAGGGGCTTCTGTTTTTATAGCGGGCAAGGCTCGGGATCTTAAGGAAGGCATAGAGATGGCTTCGGAGGCTGTAGATTCCGGGAGGGCTAAAAGGGTCCTCGATG
>CAZTWH010000076.1:0-4784 GCA_964617575.1 uncultured Dehalococcoidia bacterium | reverse complement strand
TCGGGGATGAGGGAGGAGCTCGGAACTATCCTGTGCCCCCTCTCCTCGAAAAACCTGAGGAAAACTCTCCTTAGCTCCTCGCTTCTCATCACCTATATTTTAAATTAAAAACCTCGGTCTGTACTGGAGGGCTTCCGCTATATGGGAAGCCTCTATAACCTCAGAGCTGGAGAGATCAGCTATCGTCCTCCCTATCTTTATTATCCTGTGAAAAGCTCTCGCGGATAGGGATAGCTTCTTCAAAGCGGAGCCGAGTATCTCCTCAGCATCATCCGTAAGCTTACAATATTCCCTTATATGGGCTGGACCCATATCGGAATTAGCCTTTAAATTCGTCCCCTCAAATCTTTTTAGCTGTATCTCCCTCGCCTTTATAACCCTCTCCCTTACGCTCGCGGAGCTCTCCGAAAGCCCTTTGTCCAGAAGTTTGTCATGCTCAACCCTCGGCACCTCTATGAATATATCTATCCTGTCGAGGAGGGGACCGCTTATCCTCCTCCTGTATTTGAGAACCGCGCTCTGGGGACATCTGCACTCTTTCTCAGGGTCCCCGTAATATCCGCACGGGCACGGGTTCATGGCAGCCACGAGCATGAAATTTGATGGAAACCTCAGAGTCCCGTGAGCCCTCGATATGGTTATGAATTTGTCCTCAAGGGGCTGTCTTAAAGCCTCAAGGTCCTGGTGGCTGAATTCGGGGAGCTCGTCGAGGAAGAGAACTCCCCTGTGGGAAAGGCTTATCTCACCGGGTCTCGGAACCCTCCCCCCTCCAACGAGACCTATATGGGATATGGTGTGATGGGGGGATCTGAAGGGTCTTTTTGTTATCAGGGGCGAATCGGGTGGAAGAAGACCGCTCACGCTGTATATCTTCGTAACCTCTATAGCCTCCTCGAATGTCATGGGGGGAAGGATTGATGGCAGAGCCCTCGCAAGTAGCGTCTTCCCCGAGCCGGGAGGTCCTATCATAAGGACATTGTGGGCTCCGGAAGCAGCTATCTCGAGAGCTCTCTTAGCATGCTCCTGACCCTTTATGTGGGCGAAATCCACCCCCTCCCATCTGTCCTCAACCTCGATCTCCTCCCCCTCATACGGCTCCATAGGACTTTCACCCTTAAGATGCAAAACTATCTCCCTAAGGCTTGATGCCGGATATATCTCCATCCCCTTCGCTAGGGAAGCCTCTTTCGCATTTCCCTTGGGGAGGAAAACCCCCTTTATCCCCTTCTCCTTCCCATCCCAGACCATAGGTAGGACCCCGTTGCAAGGACGAAGCTCGCCATCAAGGGATAGCTCCCCTATAAAGAGGAAATCCCTCGGAGGCTCCGGAACAACGCCCGTGCCCGAGAGGATGCCCAAAGCTATGGGTAAGTCAAAGGAGGGACCCTCCTTCCTTATATCGGCGGGAGCGAGGTTGACTGTTATCCTCCTTGCGGGAAAATCGAAGCCCGAATTTTTTATCGCTGACCTCACCCTCTCCCTCGCCTCCTGAACGGCTGTATCGGGAAGACCAACTATCGTGAAACTCGGAAGCCCCGTGGATATATCAACCTCAACCTCAACGGGATAGGAATCTATCCCCAGAAGGGAAGAGCTTCTGACCTTAACTATCCCCATCCCTATTAAGTTTATACCAGATTGACCCGGATGAGAAATCTTTAGAATATAAATTGGGATGAGGGGGAATATATGCCCGAGGTGTCTTTCTGAACTTGGTAAGGAGTATATAGAGGAGGGAGCCCACAGGATAGCTGACGGGGATGTTGTATGTGAAAAGTGTTGGTGGAGCCTTCTTAAGGATGAGGAGGAGCCTTCCCTTAAAAGAACAGGTGTTTTTTATCACGAAATATGCGGGAAGGAAGCCTATAAAACCCTCGCTATGAGCGTGGAGGAGGGTTTCGAAAGCCTTGTTAAGGCGGGATTTTTCGAGAAGCCCAATGTCATACTCATAGAGTCCGAGCCTGCCTCCGAGGAGGAGCTTTTAAAAGTTCACACGCACCGCTGGATAGAGGAGGTTAAGAAAACAAGGTGGTGGAGGGTTTCCCCTTATTCGACAGGAGGCATGGTTTCTTCTACGGAGAAGGTTTTATCCGGGGAAATAGATAACGCCCTTGTATTTGTGGGCGTGGGAGGTCATCACGCCCATCCGGATTCGGCATGGGGAGGATGCTTCTTCAATATGATGGCTGTAGCCATAAGGATAGCGAGGGAGAAGGGTCTCGGGAGGAGATTCGCCATAATTGATACGGATACCCATCACGCCGACGGAACAAGGGATATTTTCCTCCACGATGAAGATGTTCTCCACATCTGCTTCTGCGGTTATGGAGAATCCCTTGGTCGGACTAAAATATGCCTCTCCCATGGCTTATCCGATGATGAGGAGGTCGAGATACTTGAGAGGGAGGTTCCGTGGAGGGTCGGGGAGTTCAAACCTGATCTCATATACTGGGTATGCGGACTTGATACTCACAGGGACAGCTACGGAACGAGAAGGCTCACCGAAAACTCCTACCCGAGGCTCGCAAAAGTAATAAGGGATATGGCTGATAAGATATGTGATGGGAAACTCGTCGTAAAAACGGGATGCAATGCCCCTGCATATGTGAGCGAATTCGTCATGCCCCGAATCCTCTCAATACTATCGGGGATAGGCTTTTCCCTTTCATAAAGCTTTATAATTAAAAGGGATGGTGAAGGTAAAATATCTTGAAAAGGAACACATTTTTGAGAGGAAGATGACGGGGCAAAGGCTCCTCAAGGAGCTCGGTCTTATGGAGGAGGAGGTTCTTTTGGTCAGGGATGGGAAAATCATCCCCCTTGATGAGCCCCTCGAGGGGGAGGTGGAGATAATCCCCGTTATATCCGGTGGATGATGAAGTGCAAGATATGCGGTGAAAAGGGAATAATAAAATTTAAAGCCCACAATATATCCCTGTGTGAGAAATGCCTCCTCGATTTTATAAAGAGGAGGGTTAAGAGGACTATAAACAGGTTCTCCCTCATAAAGAAGGGAGAGAGGGCTCTTGTTGCGGTATCGGGGGGAAAGGACAGTCTCTCCGTATGGGATATACTTCTCGAGCTCGGCTACCATGCGGATGGAGTTTATATAGACCTCGGAATAGATGGATATTCTGAGAGGTCTAAGGAAAAAGCTTTGTCTTTCGCAAGGGGAAAGGGAGCAGAGCTTTTCATCGAGGAGGTCAGGGCTTACTTCGATGGTCTCGGGATACCCGATTTGTCAAGGAGAACATCCCGTCCCCCATGCTCCCTCTGCGGTATGATAAAGAGATATATAATGAACAAGGTGGCTTTCGAGAAAAATTACGATGTCCTCGTCACGGGACACAACCTCGACGATGAGACGAGCTCCCTCCTCTCGAACATCCTCGACTGGAGGGAGGGTTATATAGAGCGTCAGTCGCCCCTGCTCCCGGAGGTGGGCAAAAAGCTTGTGAGAAAAGTAAAACCCCTCGCATTATGCACGGAGAGGGAAATTGCGAGCTACGCCATAGTTAAGGGAATAGATTATATAAGGGAGGAGTGTCCCCTGAGCCGTGACTCAACCTTCCTCTTCTACAAACATATCCTGAACGAGATAGAGGAGAGGTCCCCCGGGACGAAGCTTCGCTTCTATCAGGGCTTTCTGGAGGCTAAGAAGAATTTTGTGAGGAAGGAGGTTGAGCTCAGAGAGTGTGAGGAATGCGGATTTTTATCAACGGCTTCTGTATGTAATTTCTGCCGCTTCAGGAACACATTAAGAGCCCGTGCCCTCTGAACCGCAGACAGGACATTTTGGATTTTTCCTCATCTCGACGATTGTGAAATCCATCCTCTCACCATCTATATAGAGCATTTTCCCCGCAAGAAGTTCTCCGAAGCCCGCGACAAGCTTTATAGCCTCCATAACCTGAATTGATGCCACAAGGGAGGGGGTAACACCGAAAACGGGGAAAATCCTCCTCCCCTTCATCCGCTTGCGGATGGAGGGAATCCGAGCTATTCCTGTTCACACCTCCACTACTCCTATAACACCGAGTATTGCTACGATTAACCCTATCAAACCAAGCAAACCCAAATATTTTAACTCTTCTCTCAAATATTTGAAATGAGCAAAGAATGTAAAGAAGCAGAAGTAAAATAAGTACCAAGGCTCATGCAACTTGAAAGCTTCAAACCCAAGAAACCCCAAAAAGCCCAAAAATCCGTTCATCCAAAGTCTATCTCTCATTTCTTTCTTTTTCCTGTCCATATATATTATACCTCCAACTTCATTTTCCCTTCCCCGAGCTATTATGGAGCCTGAATTTCACTTAATGGCTGGCAGGTATTTAAAGTCCGAGCGAAGCAAGGATTGCTGTGGGAGATATGGACATTTTCATTTCAGAACATTAAATCGTCTCACTTCTCAACTTATCGCTTTTGGGGCTCCATTTTCGTTTATAACAAGCATGCGACTTAACAGTCGGCTCAATTTTCTGACTACTCAATAGCTTCGGTTAGTTTTTCTTTTCCGAAAAATTTATACTCTGCTATAAAAAACATTCTTACCTTTAACACATATAAGGATATCTGTTTCCCCATAGCTAGAAGTTTTTCCTTTAGCTTGCCAAAGCGGGGTGGAAAGTTCAGAAGTCCGCAAACTCATCGAATCTTACCTCTTGCAAATGAGGCAAATATACCGATGAAACAGAGGACGGCAAAGATGATGAAAGCAGTTTTCATGCTGGTTAAGAAAAGTGAATAGTATTGAGGCGTAATTTGAACCTTCCCGATGTATATAG
>CAZTWH010000075.1:0-4785 GCA_964617575.1 uncultured Dehalococcoidia bacterium | reverse complement strand
GTAAGAGTAAGCGACACGGATGTCCATTTCTCCTACAGAAGATATATCGAAAATTCTTTGAGGAGGGAGTTCGGTTTCTACGGAACGCCTTTGAAGATAGTTTATAGAAGGGGGAGAAGGTGAATCCTTGGGTAGCCCTAATTTTATTTTTCGGCTCATATATCATCGGCTCCATACCCTTCAGCTACTTCATACCTAAAATGAAAGGGATAGATATAAGGAAGGTGGGGAGCGGAAATATAGGCGCCACGAATGTCCTCAGGGTTATGGGTCCGAAATACGGCATCCCCGCCTACCTGCTCGATATATCAAAAGGTCTCGTTCCCGTTCTCTTATCCCAGCTCCTTTTGTCAAATCCCTTCTACGAGGTCCTATCCGCAATAGGGTGTGTTCTCGGACATACCTGCTCCGTATTTATGAAATTCAGGGGAGGGAGGGGTGTTGCCCCTTCCCTCGGAGCCCTTATAGGGATGAAATTCCCCATGTCCCTGACGGCGCCCATCTGTCTTGTCTTCTTCGCAGGCACCTTCTTAAAAACGCGCTATATATCCGCAGGCTCCCTTAGCGCAACCCTGAGCGTATTCCTCTCATCCATAGCAATGTGGGCTCTTGGTTATATTCACCCCGCCTACCTTATCTTCTCCTTCTTCGGAACAGCCCTCATATTCATGAGGCACAGGGAAAATATAAAAAGGCTCCTCAGGGGGGAGGAACTTAAGGTGAGATGAAAGCCTTTATAATAGGACCTACAGCCTGGGGTCTCACTTTGGGTCTCCTTTTCTCAAAAAAGGGGGAGGCTCACATCCTCGTGAGGGGTGAGGGGGAAAAGCTCGAGCTCGAGAAAAATAAAGAGAGCAAACGCCTTCCCGGCATAGACCTCTCCCCTTTGAGATTCACCACGGAGCCCGAGGAAATAGAAAAAGCCGATATCCTTGTTATAGCCGTCCCATCCCATCGTATCGGCGAGAACCTTGAAAAAATAAAGCCCTATGCTAAAGGAAAGCCCATACTTTCAGGCGTAAAAGGTCTTGATGAAGATGGGAGGAGAATGTCCGAGATTATAAAGGAAAAAATACCGGATTCCCAAGTAGCCGTCATATCGGGACCCAATCTATCCCTCGAGATAGCGAGGGGTCTTCCGGCAGCGACGGTTGTGGCTTCGGAGGATGAGGAGCTTTCGAAGGATATTCAGAAAGCCCTATCATCGGAGAGGTTCAGGGTTTATATTCAAAAAGATGTTATAGGAGTTGAGCTTGGAGGAGCTTTGAAGAACATAATAGCCATAGCATGCGGCATGTCGGATGGTCTCGGGTATGGGGAGAACGCAAAGGCTTCCCTCATGACGAGGGGTATAGCCGAGATGATAAGGCTCGGGGTGAGGATGGGTGCGGAGCCGCTTACATTCTCAGGACTCTCGGGTCTCGGGGACCTTATAGCTACATGCTCAAGTCCCCTTTCGAGGAACAGAAGGGTCGGAGAGGAGCTCGCCAGGGGGAAAAAACTCGAGGATATATTGAAAACGGGGATAACAGCCGAGGGGATAAGGACCACAAAACCCGCCCTCCTCCTCTCAAAAAAACACGGCGTCGAGATGCCGATAACGGAGGAGGTCGGGAAAGTTCTCTTCGAGGAGCTCCCCCCGCAAAAGGCTGTCCAGAACCTCCTTAAAAGGGCGCCCAAACCCGAATTCTCCCTTGACATCCCGCCAAAACCCCCCTAATATTTTCTGGGAGGTGAAGTATGCTCGAGAAGGCTTATGACCTCCGATACAGGGTCTTCAGGGCGAGATATGAGGCTTCCATACTTAAAAAACTTCTTTTCGCTTTCTCCATGGCTTGCCTTACGGGGCTTCTGGCGCAGGTGAGGTTTCATCTTCCATGGACGGAGGTCCCCATAACGGGTCAGACCTTCGCTGTCCTTCTATCAGGGATAATGCTGGGTAGATGGTGGGGGGGCATAAGCCAGGCGATCTATGTCGGTCTCGGAATAGCGGGCGTCCCCTGGTTTTCCGGCTTCACCTCGGGGGTGAAAATATTCACAATGGGATATCTTTTCGGCTTTATCCTCGCGGCTTTGTTTGTCGGCTTCATGACGGACTCCTTCATAAGATCAAGAGGATTTCTCCCAATGCTCGGAATATGTCTTTTCGCAAACTTCGCCCTCATCCATATACCGGGACTTCTCTGGTATGCAGCCTGTACCGGAATATGGTCCCCGCCCATTCTCCTCTCAAAATGTCTCCTGCCTTTCATACCGGGCGATATAATAAAGGCGGTAATACCCTGCTCGGTGGCTTCCAAACTCATAACACCGAAAACATCCTTGAGCGGAGAATTTGACAGAAATTGGAGATAGTATATTTCGGACACTCCTTTTTTGAGATAAGAGCGGAGGAGGGGAGGGTAGCATTAGACCCCTTCAGAAAACCTGATAGTCCTGATATAACCCTCATAACCCATGAACATCCGGGTCATAATAAAGGGGATGGTTTTGTCATAAAAGCCCCGGGCGAATATGAGGTGAGGGACATATTCATAATAGCCCTCCCATCCTTCCATGACAAGGAGAAGGGGAAAAAACTCGGCAAAAATATAATATATACTGTAGAGGTAGAGGGGAAAAGGCTCTGTCATCTCGGGGATATAGGTCATATCCCTGACGAGGTCGAGGAGATAGGGAGGGTGGATATATTGTTTCTGCCGGTGGGGGAGAGAACAACAATCCCGCTCGAGGAGATACCGGAAGTAATATCCCTCCTCGAGCCAAAAATAATAATACCCATGCACTACAGGTCGAAGATGAGGGAGGACCTGGAGCCCCTGGATAAATTTTTGAAATTTCTGGAACTTGACCATTACGAGGAGGAGAGGCTTGTCATTAAAGATATACCGGATGACATAAGGATAATTTCTTTAAAACCTATTGATTTCGAGGGGGAAAACATTTAACATCAAGGATAAGGGGGAGAGATGAGACTCGGTGTTATAGGAGTAGGACAGGCGGGGGGGAGGATAGCGGACCTTCTTTACTACAACAGCATATACGGCGTCCACGGACCCGTCATACCTTTCTGCATAGCGGTAAATTCAGCAAGGGCTGACCTTGTGGGTCTTAAGGTCATACCCAAGAAGGACAGGATTCTGATAGGTCAGACGGAAGTGGGAGGACATGGGGTAGGGCTCATGAGGGAGCTCGGAAAGAAGGTCGCGAGGGACGGTCTCCACACAATAATGCACGCCGTAATGGAGAGGCAAACGGAATACATAGACGCCTTCCTTCTCATAACAGGTCTCGGAGGGGGAACAGGCTCGGGGGCAACGCCCATAATAGCCGAGGAGCTTAAGGATAGTTACGAACTCCCCGTATTCGTCCTCGGCGTCCTCCCCGCGGATGAGGAGGGAAAGCTTCTGGCTCATAACTCATTAGAATGCCTTAAGGAGCTTCTCCCCGTAGTAAACGGAATCCTCCTCTTCGATAACAACCTCTGGAGAAGAGAAGGTCTCCCCCTCGAGAAAACCTACAAGCTCATGAACTACTGGCTAACAAAACCAATACCGATAATGCTCGGAGCAGGTGAAGCTCCTTCGAGGTCGAAAGTCGGGGTAAAGGTCGTCGATGCATCGGATATAATAAATTCGTTCACCGGATACGCCGTTATGGGCTACTCGGAGCTAAAAATCCCCGGGATAAAAGATAAATTCCCCCTTTTCAGAAGAACATCGATGGACCAGCTCTCCCCCACTTTAAGATGCGTCACCGTTATAAAGAACGCTGCATCGGGCGGACTGTCCGCTAAATGCAAGCTCGACACCGTGAAAAAAGCCATGATGCTTATAGCGGGACCCCAGAAGGAAATAAATGTCGAGGGCTTCTCAAGGGCTCGAAACTGGCTTGAGGAGCAGACGAAAACGATGGAAATAAGAGGGGGGGACTACCCCGTAGGAGGAAACCACATCCACGGAATAGTCCTCTTCTCAGGCATGGAAGACCTCCCCAGATTGAAAGAACTTAGGGAAAAGATAGAAAAATGAAAAGTCCTGAAAAATTTTTTAAAAAAGGACTTGACAACCCAAAAGGCGTGTGTATAATTTGGAAATGGACTTTCGGCTCGGAAGGGGTTTGAAAAATGGTTTATAAAGGGGTTGACAGGGTTTTGGGTTTTTGTTATAAAGGAAGAAAGGAGGTGGGAATGAAGAATGAGGGAAATTTTACGGAAAAAAACTTTAGGAAAGGAGGTTTAGATGGGCGGAAGAGTGCGTAAACTTATAGGTATTTTTACGATTTTTGCCTTTTTGGCGAGCCTTGTAGGGGTGGTTCCTGTAAAGGCGGATGTATCTCAGCCCACGGTTACGGTTGGTGTATCCACTAATACAGGTGCTGGTGCTACCTACACGATCAAGTTTGTTATTGCAAAGGCTCTGACAGCCAACACAGACAAGATTTTTATAGAGTTCCCATCGGGCACTGATATTAGCAAGCTGTTACCGGACCCTGATGCGGGTCCCAATAACGATGTTACTGTTAATGGTACCAATGCGAAGCATGCGAGGAGCGGTAACCTTCTTATAATAACTGCACCTGCTAACTATGCGAGTGGTGATCTTCTCACCGTGGTAGTCGGTGTGAATGCTGACCCTGATGGTGATGGAACGAACAACCTTGTTGTCAACCCTGCTCCTGGTGTGAAGACCCTTAAGGTTTACACGACTCAGGAGACGACTTCTGTCGAGTCTGCAAGCTATACTATCACTGGGCTTTCCATAAGCCCTGCCGCTGCCGAGCTTG
>CAZTWH010000074.1:0-4786 GCA_964617575.1 uncultured Dehalococcoidia bacterium | reverse complement strand
TTTTTCAGCTTCCCTTGAACTCTAAAGTTTGGTCGTTAAGTATCCTTTAGGTGCTCTTTTAATCTTTCAACAACCTTAGGGTTGTTTTAGTTTCTCTGCTACCTTTTCCGCGAGGATATCCGCGAAATTCTCCCCCTCTTCTATTCCGAGGGCTTTCCTGAGGGCATCCTTTATAACATCCTCGAAACTCTTCTCCCCCGTGCCGAGAGCCTCGGCTATGGAATCTTTCAGCATATCCCCGAGTTTCTCCCCCTCCTCCAAGCCCATGCTTTCCGCTATCTTATCTGACAGGACTGTAGAGAGGTCCTCCTCTTCCTCAAGACCAAGGCTTTCCGTTATCTTTTTTGACAATACCGTTGATAGTTCCTCCCCCTCCTCTATGCCAAGGCTTTCGAGAATCTTTTTCGAAAGGGCTTTTGTTAGTTCCTCTCCTTCCTCAAGACCGAGTTCCTTTCTCAGACTATCCACGAGGGTTGATGTTAGTTTCTCGACGGGTATCTTTACGGTCATTGCCGAATCCAGAAGCTTTATATTCCCCGGACCGAGGAGCAAAAGGTGTCCTTTTATCTCCCCCTCCTCGAGCATCCTCTTTATCTCCTCGGATGGTATTCCCTCCGCGAGGTCAACGATTATCTCCTTCCCATCACCCGCCGGGTATGTTATATGAGCTTTCGGCGTCGCCTTTGAAACGAATATAAAGGTCCCGGCGAGGGCTCCGCCGAATACGAGTCCTATTACGCCCACGCAAGCCAGTATACCTATGGCGACATAAAGCCCCGTTTTCAAAGCTCTCTTCATTTCAAACCTCCTATATTATTACTACCCTTGCCGTGTATATATCCTCTATGGCTAAAATTTCCCTGCGAGCCTCCTCGGGGAGTTGTTCATCGAGACCCAGTATCATGATGGCTCTCCCCCTCGGCTCGAGTCTTCCCACGAGCATCGAATTTATATTTATATTATACCTGCCCGTTATATTCCCAACCGCCCCTATAAGCCCCGGTCTATCCTTATGGTCGCTGAAGAGCCAGTACCCCGGCGTTGGCTTGAAGTCGAGCCAGAAATCGTTGACCCTGACTATGTGAGCCTCTCCCCTGAGGGTTGTTCCTGATATGATTGTTTTCCCATCTATATCGAGGGTTATGAGGCTTGTGTAGTTCTCGCACGAAGGATTCCTCTGCTCTATTATCTTTATCCCCCTCGCCCTCGCAACGGATATAGCGTTCACGATATTTATCCTCTCCTCAACGAAGGGCTCGAGCATCCCCTTTATTATGGACGCCTTGAGAGCTTCCAGGTTATAACCTGATATCTCTCCATCAAACTTGATAAGGATGTTCTCCATCCCTCCCTCATGAAGCTGTCCCCCTATTTTCCCTATGAATTCAGCCACCTCCATAAACGGTCTTAATGTTTTTAAAAGCTCGTGGGGTACGAATGGGGCGTTTATGGCATATTTTGCGGACTTCCCTTCGAGGACGAGGAGAACCTGCTCCCCTATCTCTCTCGCAACCATCTTCTGCGCCTCCTCCGTAAGCGCCCCGAGGTGGGGCGTCGCTATAACCCTCGGGTGATTGACAAGGGGGTCATCTTTCGGCGGCGGTTCCCTCGTGAAGACATCAAGGGCTGCCCCCCTTATCTTCCCCTCATCAAGGGCTCTTAAAAGGGCTTCCTCATCAACTATCTCCCCCCTTGATGTGTTTATGAGGAAGGAATCCCTCTTCATCATCTCAAGTTCCCTCTCGCCGACACAGTTCCTCGTCGAATCCGTTAGGGGAAGGTGGATGGTTAAAAAGTCGGATTCCCTGAAAAGCTCCTCCCTGCTCACAAGCTCAACGCCAAGGCTCTCCGCATACTCTGCCGAGACGAAGGGGTCATGGGCTATTACCCTCATCTCAAGGGCTTTAGCCCTCCTCGCCACCTCGGAGCCCACCCTTCCGAGACCGAGTATCCCCAGGGTCTTCCTCCTTATCTCCCTCCCCATAAACCTCTCCCTCTCCCATCTCCCCTCCTTAAGACTCATATAAGCCTGCGGTATATTCCGGGATAGGGAGAAGAGGAGGGCTATCGTGTGTTCAGCCGTCGATATTATATTCCCTGAAGGGGCGTTGACGACAACTATCCCTTTCCTCGTCGCATATTCGAGGTCTATATTGTCAACGCCTATACCGGCTCTCCCTATAACCTGAAGCTTCTCCCCCCTTTCTATAACCTCCCTCGTTATCCTCGTCCTGCTCCTTATAATTATGCCGTCATATTCGGGTATGACCTCGAGAAGCTTCTCCATCGTGAGGAAATTGTCGAAGCAGAGCTCGACCCTCCCCTCCATTACCTCCCTTATACCCTCCTCATCGACGAAGTCCGTTATGAGAATCTTCGGCGTCATCTCCTCATCTTGGAAAGGGCGCTCCCTATAGCCCTGAGGACCTCATCCATATCCGCCTCGCTTACCTTCCCGAGATGCCCTATCCTGAATATCTTCCCGGATAATCTGTCCTGACCCCCTGCGAGGACGACATCGTATTCTTCCCTCAAAATTTTAAGAAGCTCCCTCGTATCAAGACCATCCGGGCTTCTAACCGCTGTTATCGTGTTGGACGCATATCTCTCATCCGGGAAGAGGGAGAGACCGAGCTCCTTTATTCCTTCCCTGACCTTATCCGCAACCCTTTTATGCCTCTCGAAAATATTCCTGAGCCCCTCCTTCTCTATAAGCCTGAGAGCCACATCCAGGGCGAAGAATATGGGGATGGAGGGCGTCCATGGCGTCTGCCCCTTCTCAAGAAAGCTCTTAGCCTTCCCGAGATCCCAGTAAAACTTCGGCATCTTAGCCTTCTTATAAGCCTCCCATCCCCTCTCATTTATGGCTATGAACGATAGACCCGGGGGGACCATGAATCCCTTCTGAGAGCCCGTGAATACAACATCGCAACCCCATTCATCCATAGGAAGCTCTATACAGGAAAGACTGCTTATGGCATCCACAAGGAGAAGCCTATCGTATTCCCTCACAACACGGGCTATCTCCTTTAAAGGATTCGTGAGCCCCGTTGATGTCTCGTTGTGAACCACGAGGACAGCCTTTATATCACGCTCTTTCTTTAAAACATCCCTCACCTTCTCGGGCTCTATAGCCTTACCCCATTCAAAATCGAGCTTTAAAACCTCCGCGCCGAAGGCTGACGCAACCCCGGAAAACCTCTCGCCGAAGAAGCCGTTGGAGAGGGCGAGCACCCTGTCGCCGGGGGAGAGGGTGTTGACTATAGACGCCTCCATGGCACCCGTCCCCGAACTCGTCAGTATAAAAACATCCCCCTTCGTCATGAATATATTTTTTAATCTCTCCGTGAGATTCCATATAAGCTCAGCGAACTCCTCACCCCTGTGATTTATCATCTGCCTCGAGAGGGATGACAAAACCTCCTCCGGGCAGGGCGTCGGTCCCGGAATCCTCAGCTGCATAATAACCCCCCAAGAAATATAACATCGCACCTTCAAAACGGTCAATTAACCTGATAAAATATAGGGGGTATGGTTGAGTCGCAGGTTCTCGTCCTGAACCAGAATTACCAGCCACTGAATATATGCAGGGCTAAGAGGGCTGTTATCCTCATTCTCGAGGGGAAGGCTGAGATAGTTGAGAGGGATACGAGGGAGATAAGAAGCCCCTCCGTATCCATACCCCTCCCTTCCGTTATAAGGCTCAACTATATGGTGAGACCGCCCAGGATGAAGAGGAAACTCTCAAGAAGGGAGATATTTGTGAGGGATAGGTATACATGCCAGTATTGCGGGAGGAGAACAAAGGACCTAACCCTCGACCATGTTATACCGCGCCACCTCGGAGGGAAAAATGACTGGACAAATATAGTGAGCGCTTGCAAGGAATGCAATCAGAAGAAAGCAGGAAGGACGCCCAAAGAGGCGGGGATGACCCTTATAAGAAAGCCCACAAAGCCGCCCCCCACTCCTTTCTTCTTCAGTTTCGACTTCTTCTCAAAACCTGAGTGGCAAAAATATCTTTTCTGATTGACAAAAGGGTTTATGATAAATAGACTTTTTAGGGAATGAGGAAACTTAAGGTGGATTCCTCAAGGTGCAAGGGCTGCCTCAGGTGTGAGATGAGGTGCTCCATAAGATTCGGAAACGATTTCTCCCCTTCGAGGGCGTATATAGAGGTTCTCAGGGTTGTGGGCAGGGAGGAGGAGTTTGTGATCAGGGTTAAGGAAGGGTGTGACGCCTGCGGTCTCTGTGCCCGCGAGTGCCCATACGGCGCTATAGCTTTGGAGGGGGAATGAAGGGATA
Source organism: uncultured Dehalococcoidia bacterium (assembly GCA_964617575.1). GTDB lineage: Bacteria > Chloroflexota > Dehalococcoidia > SZUA-161 > CAYRBX01 > CAZTWH01. Next base: position 481 of record CAZTWH010000074.1, on the reverse strand, counting down.
CGGGGGGAAGATTTTATTTATAGATGTGGGGGAGAGGAGGTTCCGGGAGGAGGTTTTTTCATATGAGGATAGAAGGAAGTTCTTGGGCGGTTTTTCCATGAACTCGAAGCTTTTATGGGATAACTACAGACCCGATGTCCATCCCTTCTCGGAGGAGAGCGTTCTCGTTCTCGGCGCGGGACCTTTTGTGGGGACTCTGATACCGGGCTCATCCAAGCTCTGCGCGACATCCAGATTTCCCCTCACCATGTCCTTCGGGACGGCGTGCGCGGGCTCAAGGTTCGGTTTCATGCTCAAAACTTGCGGGTATGACCATGTTGTTGTGAGGGGAAAGGCTGATAAACCGACCGTGATCGTTATAACGGATGAAGGGACCTTCTTCGAGGATGGAACCTATCTCTGGGGGAAAAGGATATTTGAGACAACGGACGAGCTTATAAGAAAATATGAGCCGGCGGGCATCCTCCCCATAGGTCCGTCC
>CAZTWH010000073.1:0-4844 GCA_964617575.1 uncultured Dehalococcoidia bacterium | reverse complement strand
GAGCCAGTAATTTTTTCTCTTCTCTTCAAAATATTCCCTGCTCCTCCCGATAAGGAGAGATTGATAGGGTGTTGGCTTTCTATCCATGAGTATCTGGGTATGGGGGTGGATGATGCTCGCACCGCTCGGGGGAAGGTAGTTGAAGATATAAAGGGGAAACCTTACATCTTCTTTAAAAGCCCTTTTCATGAAATCTATGGATAGGGAGAGATTATCCGTAATCATTTTCGGTGTGAAGGAATCTATCGGTATAAAGTGCTCCTCGGATACCGTGGCTGTCGCATGTATTTCGGAGAAGGGGTAAAGGTTGGGGAAGAGGACGGATTCGCCCCTCCTGAGTCTCCCCTCGGGGAAGACCTCCGGGTCAAGAATAGGGGTCATCCTATCTATGTTATGAGGGCAGAAGGGACAGTCTTTATTTTTCAGGATCTCACTTATATCCCCCTCTTTTACAAACTTCGGTCTTCTTACCCTCGCTCTATTTATCCTCGATGGGAGACCTGTTAAAGGGTCCTCCCTGAACTCTATCTCCTGTTCCCCCGGCTCGGGTCCATATATCTTCACTTTTCTCACAACTTTCCTGAATTCCATAACGGACCCGTATTTCGTCTGATTCCTGCCTCCTTAAGAAGATTATAAACAAATCCTAATAAGAAACACGCCCGACAGGCAAAGCCAGCATCCACGGGAAAAGACATAAAACCGGTATCCTTGACCTCCGGAGAAATACCCATTAAAATAAAAACGGTTCCCCGGTAGCTCAGCGGTAGAGCAGGCGGCTGTTAACCGCCGGGTCGCAGGTTCGAATCCTGCCCGGGGAGTTTGTGTGCTATAGCTTCGCCTTGAGGCTGAAGTAGCTGACTTCTTCTCATACACGACTTCAGGAATAAGGACTCATCCAAATAGCTCAAAGTCAGGGCATCCTGATCTTCGCCGGGGATATAAGAGGATCAGTAGAGCTTCAGGCAGTTTCTTAATCTTCCCTTATCCGTTATATTGATTATTGGGAAAGCGAAGCTTTTGGGGTCAGTTTTTATAGAGTAAACCCTAAAAGCGGCGCAGGAGGCTTTCCTCGAGTGTCGATGAGGCTGAACGGACATAGAGGATGTTTCGGGAAGTTATTCGCGGGAAGAAGGTGGGGCTCGCCTTGGGAAGCGGCGCAGCCCGCGGCCTGGCGCATATCGGGGTGATAAAGGTCCTCGAAAGGGAAGGTGTCCCCATAGACATGATCGCAGGGACGAGCGCCGGGGCTGCGATCGGTGCCCTCTATGCCCTGAGGAGAGACATATCGGAAATAGAGAAGCTCGCTCTGGAAGTGGACTGGAAGGCTCTTGCTTCTCCGATGGATCTCACATTCCCCTGGACCGGCTTCATTAAAGGAAGGAAGATCGAGGAGCTTCTCCGGACCCACCTGGACGATGCCCTCTTCTCTGATCTTCGGATCCCCTTCGCCTGCGTCGCCACGGATATAGAGACCGGGGAAGAGGTGATAATCCGCGAGGGATCCGTGGTGGAGGCGGTGCGTGCCAGCATCTCCGTTCCGGTGCTCTTCACCCCGGTGCGATGGGAGAACAGAATCCTCGTCGACGGAGGGCTGGTGGATCCCGTTCCGGTGAGGGCTCTTAAGGAGATGGGGGCGGACTTCATCATCGCTGTAAATGTTGGCTTGGATACCCGGGAGAAGATGCAAAAGCTCGATCAGGAAAATTATAGACCGCCCCATATCTTCAAGATCATCATGCAGATGCTCCATATCTCCTCCTATCGGATCACAGCAGCGAGCTTAGAAGGAGCGGATCTTGTGATCGAGCCAAAACTCGGACATCTTAGCCACTATGACTTCTCCCGAGCGGCGGAATTTATCTCCCAAGGGGAAGAGGCGGCACGCAGGGCTTTGAGCTTTCTCCTCAAATAAGAAATTTTGGTTTCATAGCATAGATCAACTGTTAGAAAACCGGTTCGTGTATCCTAAACCCTTTTCAGCAACCCTGCTATCCGCATCCCGGGAACATTCCCGGCACAGGAGATCAGGATTTCTTGACACTTCCCCTGATCACAAGTATACTATAATCGCAAGACATAAATATTCCTAGCCCGAGGAGGCTTAGATGGATACTTTTGAGGCTCTGTATGAGAGAAGAAGCATAAGGCAATTTGATGCGGATAAAAAGATACCCGAGGAGATAGTTCAGAGGATACTGGTTTCAGCAGCATATGGGATACCTGCTCCCGGAGGCAGCCCTTTCTGGAAGATTCTTGTTGTCAGGGATAGGGACACCAAAGAACTTCTCGCCGACTCGGCTAAAGAGGTGGCTATGACAATGTTCGGCGCTTCTTTTGAGGTTTTCGGACCCGGGCATTTATGGTATATGCCCCCGGAGACCCAGCTCAGGGTAGCGGAATATACCACAACGGGGGAGCTGTGGACCTATCCCAGAACCGCCGATGTAAATTTCGTGCCATGCCTTTCTAAAGGGGCATGGATGGATACCATAACTTCTTTCAGCGATGATTTTCCGATTTTAGCCCAATTTCTTGGTTTTGCGACTCAGAATATGTGGCTTGTGGGACATAAATATGGGATAGCGGCGGCTTATAACGGGATGCCCTTGCTTGATGCCAGAAGGAGGGAAATAGTGAGCGAACATCTCGGTATCCCCCGTTCGTGGGAGCCGACGGGCTGCTTCTCCTTCGGATATGCGAAAACAGCAAGGTTTTTCGGACCTGCAAGACCCTCCCTCGAGGGGGTGGTGTTCTCAGAGTACTGGGGAAATCCATACATACGAATCGGTCTTAGAGAGAAAGATTATGAGAGGGCAAAGCTTCCCCAGACCGATATTGAGGACACGATCAGGAACCTGAATCTGGTGAGCAGCTTCGGGGATAAGCCGGTTCCACCGTGGATGCTGGAGAAAATCCTCGATGCCGCCATATGGGGACCCGTGCCCGAAAACTTCAAGAACTGGAGATTTATAGTCATAAGGGACAAAAATTCCAAAAAATTCCTGCAGGATCTCGCCTCCGAGAAGAAAAGCACACCCTGGTTTTTCAACTGGCCCGAACTCCTTTACAGCCGGGTTCAGCATCTTCCGGAAAGTGAGAGGCTGGCGGAGATAGAGAAAATCCTCGATACCGGATTCGGTCGCTGGTATACGGAGGCGGATACCCTCATTCTTTGTCTCTCCACCTTTCTTTCGTGGAGGGACCAGCCCTATCCCGGCTATGGAGCGACGCCCATGCCAATGTTCAGCATATCAACAGGATGCTGCATCCAGAATATGATGATAGCCGCCACCGCCCTTGGACTCGGAGTTAACTACGACGCCATGCCCGTCGGAGACCCGAGAACAAGGGAGCTCCTTATGGAATATTTCGGCATCCCCCAGATCTCCTGGTGGCCCATGGGGATCCTGGGCATAGGAGAAGCCGGAGAAAAAGCCGAATTTAAGAGGCTTCCTCTGGAAAGCATGGTATATGACGAATACTGGAACAACCCTTACAAGTTTGATAAGGAGGCGCTGAAATGAAGGAAAAGCTTGAAGTATCGGCTGAGACGAAGCAAAAGCTTTCAAAAATGGCATCCGAGGCTGGGATAAGTGTGGATAAATTGGCTGAGGTGATTCTGAATTCCTTCGTTGATAACGGCGGCAAGATATATGTGGGGGAATGGAAAGAGGGACCCGGGATAAGGATTTTGCCAGACTGGCCCAGATTCAGCTCAGGGGTGATAAAGATAAGAAAGGAGGAGCGGAATGAGTGAGTGGCTGGGTAAGTCCCGAATAGAGGAAGAGGATATCCAGAAGTCCCTGCCGAGCCTTGTCAAATATTTCCCCATGCTGACACGCTTTTATGTGGACAATCAAAAAATGCGAATTATCCTCACCCTCCCTTACGAGGAAGGGGAGAAATTTAAGGAAGCCGTCATCAAAACTTTCGGCTCCTTTAATCCTACAAATGTGAAAAGGGCGGCCATGGAGGCGATTGCCGAATGGATAAAGAATCACCTGTAGAGGGGAAAATGGCTGGTCTGAAAGAAAAGCTTGAAAAGAAAGTGAAGGAAATAAACGAAGATAGGATGAGAATGGAGAAGGTGAGGGAATGGATAGATGGATTTTTCGGGAAAATCATTTGTTTTAAAGCCCCCGGTGAAAGTTATCACATCGTTTTCACAAAGGAAAGAGTCGAGCTCAGAGAAGGGGAATATCCGAGCTGTGAGGTCTACTATCAAGGGGATGAAGAAGCCCTGAAGAAGGTTCTTGATAAAGAGCTAAGAGCTTCAACAGGGGTGAAAGGGGGACAGCTCAGGATATGGGGCAGTCTTAACGAAGCAACAAGATTTGAGGAGATTCTGTGAAGGGATGGAGCGCAAGGAGGAGAAAGTCTTAAGAATAGTTGATGGTTATATCAAACTAGAGATCATCCACCGGGATAAAAAATCTCCGGGAAAGGAGAAGGGCTCCGAATCCTAAAAGAAGCTGGTTTTCCTATTTAAAGAAGGGCAAGAAATTCTTCCACCTTAAGTCCTGCCTGCCGAATTATCGCCTTAAGAGTGCCTTTGGGTAAATCCTTCGGGTGAATGGGAACCGTAATGATATGATGAGTTCCCGGTTTATGCATAATTATGTGGCTTCCTGTCTGTCTTTTTATTACGAATCCTCCTCGCTGGAGGGCTTTTACCACTTCCTCAGGTTTAAGAACGGGCAGCTTTTGCCCCATTAAATAGCTCCAACTTCAATCTTTTCAAATTGTTCAGGTATAGGAATACCCTCACTTCTAGCCACTTCAAGCCATCCTCTAATAGCATCTTTTATCATTTCCATAGCTTTTTCGAAGGTCTCACCATA
>CAZTWH010000072.1:0-4870 GCA_964617575.1 uncultured Dehalococcoidia bacterium | reverse complement strand
CGCATAACGCTTCAATTCTCTCTATAACCCCCGCCTTTGTATTTTTCGCTTCCCCCTTCATTTTTTAACCCCTTTCCTTTGATTTTTCCAATTTTAGGTTAACCTATACAATAACGGTGTCAAGTTTCGAGCGAGTGAGAGCGGAGGAGGACGGAAGAGGACGAGAGAGGACGAAGAGCGTATCTGAAAAGTTTGGAAAAGCAAACAGATATCTAAGCAAACAAAATACATGAAAGGTTAAATTCTTTGTTAAAGACCTTTGGGGTTAGGAGTTAAAAAGTATTTTGCAGATTTCGGTTTGAAAAAATCCTGACATCAACTTGAAGGTTTCTTCTATCCCTGCTCCGTCAATTCAGCTTTAATTAGCTTTAAAAAATTTGTCGTTTTAGCGTCATCTTTTCATCTGTATTCATCGCCAAGGCAAACGAAGTCTTTGAAGAACTGTCCTCTCGAGCCTTTTGGGAAGAACTCATCCAATACAAAGCTTTTTGACTTGAGGTTAAGCTAAGTGTGGGGTAGGATATACTCTCTTTTAAAGTTTATCTCGGCGAGTATTATTCTATTTCTGTCGTTTTCTACCCTAAAAACTGGAGCTTTAGTGTTCATTTCGTCCCAAAAATTCCTATATTCTGCCCTTTTCCCCTCTCCCCCTTGCTTCACTTTATCCCCTTCCACCGTCATTTTGAATTTATTTAAGGCCTCTAAACTGTCGTTTTTGCGTCATTTTCCTATAAACGCAGGTATGGGGGGTGCAAATGGTTTAGAGCTTCTTCATCCTCTTCAGTTTGAGCTTGTTAATCCAGAAGTTCTAAAGCTGCTCAGCTCTCTTTTAGAGAAAGACCGTAAAAGTTATCTTTTTCTATCACTTTTATAAGGAAATCTCTGGATACTCTCCTCGTATCCTTTGTTTTTAGAAGATAGGATTTTACTTCCTCCTCCAGTTTTTCTATATCTATGGAGCCGTTTTTCAGGACTATTCTGAATATAACTTCCTTTAAAGGAAGGAGGGGAGGGAGGAAATCCTCCCTTTTCGAGCAGTGCTCCCTTATAAGCCTCATCATCTCATCTTCATCCTCGCTTTTACAGTCAGGACACATCCTTGATGATAAAAGGACCTTAAGGGATCTGTTTTTCAATTTTTCCTTATCTATCGTGCAGATCATAGCTTACCCTCTCTATAAGCCTTATATATTTCGGCTCGCCCTTCAGGGATGATGATGCTTCCTTATCCACCTCGACGGGATTTCCGACGAATATCTTCCCCACCTTTTCCGTTTTTGGTTTTGAGCTATTTTTTATTATCTTCTTCCTCCCATCGACTATTCCTATATCGAATGGTATTGTGAAGTAGAGGTCGGCTATCACATTATCCTTTCCGTATTTCTCGCATAGCTTTTCGGGACCTATGAATTCTCCTTTATATTTGGCTTCGGGAAGGAGGGGAAGGAGGTTCGGCAATGTGAGTTCGGGCTCACCGTTTAGGACCTTGAGGGAGGATATGGTTATGAGGAAATCGCATGAGAGGAGTATATTCGGGACCCAGAAGGTAGATATGGCGAAGGGTTTCTGGAGGGGATTTTCTATCTCTACCGGGCTGAAATCCCTTATATCGAGGAAGTGGACCCTCCTCTCCTCTATCCCCTCCCCTTCGCCTATTATGAAGATGTCAGCTTCGCTCTTCTCCTTTATGGCTTTTATTACTTCCAGAAGGGTGTCGAGGACGTTCCTCACGGAGTCGGGTTTTATGAGGATTTTTCTTGCGGATATGGCTTGAGGAGGCATCTCGAATTTGAAATCCTTAGCGTCTACTATCATCTCCCCCCCTTATCATTATTTTTATCTCCCTCATATCCCCGACCCTTTTAAGGTTCTTCACCATCCCCCTCACCACTCCTTTTATGAAGCTCCTCACGAACGGATTTAAAGGTATCTTCTCCCCATCGACATAAAGGGATACATCCTCCCTCCTCGATATTATGAAGTCCGCTATACCCTTTATATCCCCTCTCTTAAATACAGGAACAGGGATGTCCATTTCAAGGTCCGTGACGATGGCATCCATATCTCCGCTCACTATTTCCCCGTCCCTCGTCACCTCTATCTTGAAGCCTTTTTTACTTTTATATCCCTCGACGAGGATTATCTCCGATTCGTCAAGGAGTCTCCCTATCTCCTCGGGCTCTTTTCTCCCCCTCCATTCAATAAATCCCCCCTCATCGGATATGAGGGCTGTGAAGAGGCTCCCCGCCCTCATATGTCTATCCGTGTCCTTATCCTTTTCGAAATCAAATCCTTTGGGGGCGTGTTTTATCGTTGATACTTTTATCCCCCTCCCCCTCATCTCCTCAAGAAGCTCCTCTATAAGTTTTGTCTTCCCGCTTCCCTTTTTACCGACTATGTATACGAGAAGAGCCATTCCTCCTCCATTATTTCCACATCGACCTCATCTCCTTCCCTGACCTCGGGGACATCCTCCGGTATTATCATGAGACCGCTCGCCCTGACGAGGGATGAGAGGTTCCCCGAGCCCTGATGCCCCGACAGGGTTGCGAACCACCTATCACCCTCCCTCTCAAGATACACCCTCGCAAAAACCCTCCTCCCATCCTTGTTCTTTATATTGCTTTTCGATATAGCCTTTATTTTCGGCTTCTCGGGAGCTTTCTTCCCCATCATTTTTAAGATCACGGGTCTTGCGAAGACCTCGAATGATATTATCGTGCTGACGGGATAGCCGGGGAGTCCGAGGAGGGGGACCTTCCTCTCCCCCATTATTCCGAAGGCGAAGGGTTTCCCGGGTTTCATCCTCACGCTCCATAGCTCAAGCCTCCCCATATCCATCATGACCTTCTTAACGATATCGTATTCGCCGACCGATACGCCCGCGGTCGTTATTATGAGGTCGGATGATAGAGCCTCATTTATTCCCCTCTTTATATCCTCTTCCCTATCCGGGAGCGTGCCTATTATCCTCGGTATTCCTCCGTATTTTGATACGAGGGAGAAGAGGGAGTAGGCATTTGCGTTATACACTTTCCCGGGAGGAAGTTCTTCCCCCGGCTCGACTATCTCGTCCCCCGTTGATATTATCGAGACGATGGGTCTTCTTATAACTCTGCACCTCCTTATACCGAGGGAAGCGAGCATGCCTATATCCTGAGGTCTTAAGACGGAGCCTTTCCTGAGGACAAGTTCCCCCCTCTTCACATCCTCCCCCACCTCTCTCACATCCTCCCCCCTCTCAATTCTTCTTAAAACCTTTATCTCTGAAAGGCTCTTCCCCCTCTTAAGTCTCTCCTCCTCATCCGTGAGCTCGAATTTGACGACGGCATCCGCTCCGGGGGGTATGGGGGCTCCCGTCATAACCCTCGCGCAGGTGCCGGGGGATAGCTTTTTTTTCGGGAAATCTCCCGCCTTTATCTCCTCTATCACCTTCAGGACAACGGGAGCCCTCTCCGTATCCTCGGACCTTATGGCGTATCCGTCCATGGCTGATAGGGGGAATCGGGGAACATCCATCGGCGCGAATATATCCTCGGAGAGAACCTGCCCGAGGCAGTGCTCTATATCCTTCTCCTCCGGCTCAAGAACCCTTATATGCTTCATTATCTTAGACAGGGCTTCCTCTATGCTCAGCATAAATCCTCCTCGCCTCGAGAAGGTCGTCCATCTCGTTTATGTTGAAGAAGCTGAGAAGATGAGGGTCGTATATTTTGAGCTCATCCTCGTAGATATATCTAACATCAACATCTTTATAGAAGCTTTTTAGATTCAGCTCACCCCTCTCTATGGAACTTTTCACGGCATCAAGGCAGTTTTTTGAATATATGGAGAGGAGGGGCTCTTCATAGCCATTGACAACCGGGACGACGGCGTCATATCCGTTTGAGACCTCGAGGAGGTGGAGGATAAGCTCCCTTTTTATAAAGGGCATATCCCATGCCAAAAACAAGTTCTTATCCCTCCCTGAAAGGAAAAGACCTGTATAAATACCCCCTATGGGTCCCTTATCTTTTATAATATCCTCCTCAAGCCTTACGCCTCTTAAGAAATCGGGCTTCTTTTTGAGGGAGCCTATGAGCATTATCTCCCCGCCTATTGATGAAAGGACATTTATCATCCTCTCGAGTATGCTTTTCTCCCCTATCTTCAGAAAGCCTTTTTCCTTTAAAAGCCTTCTCCCCTTACCGCCCGCAAGGATTATGGAGCAGAAATCCCCCACCATAATTATTTTACCTTACCTGCCCTCTCAGCTTCGCTCCGAATTTATCTTCGAGCCTCTTAACTATATTCGAAATCTCCTCCTCAACTTCATCGTCCCTGAGGGTTCTCTCAGGGTGCCTGAAGTGGAGGGAGAAGGCGATGGATTTCTTGCCTTTCGGTATGCCCTCCCCCCTGTAAACATCGAAGATGAAGACATTTTCGAGGAACTTCGCCTTCCTTATCTCCTCCTCCATATCCCTCGCATATACCCCCTCATCGACGATTACCGATATATCCCTCTTTACCTCGGGGAATCTGGGGAGGGGTGAGAAAACGGGATCTTTTGCTTTCTCAAGGATTTTCTCTATATCGAGTTCGAATAAAAACGCCCTCCTCCTTATATCGAATTTCTCGAGGACTTCGGGGCTTATTTCCCCCATCACCCCTATATCACCGGCGGAACACGCCCTTCCGAGGATGAAGAAATCCTCTTCATAGGGTTTAAATTCGGGCTTTATTCCGAATCTATCGAGGAGGGTCTCAACTATTCCTTTCATGTCGTAAAAATCGAGCTCTCTCCCCTTCTCGGACCAGCTTCTTCCTGTAAAACCTCCCATTATCCCGCCCACAAACTCCCTCTCCTCGGGGAGCTTCCCCTCCCTCCTCT
>CAZTWH010000071.1:3763-4879 GCA_964617575.1 uncultured Dehalococcoidia bacterium | reverse complement strand
TCTACGAAAGGCATTATATCAGAGCCTATGAGGAGAACCTTTTCCCCCTCCCAAGTTATAACCTCGTCCCCCTCCCTCTCTATATCCAAGGTGAGGAAGAATCCCTGAGGTCCGGGAGAGAGCCTCAGGACCTGCTCGGGCTCCGTCGCATAGGTCTTAAGTGTTAATTTTAGCTCCTGACAAGCCCTCTCTGTTACATTAAACATAACCCACCTCCCTAAAATTAAAAAGGCGGGAGCCCAAAGAAAAGGCTCCCGCCTTTCCTTCCGGACTCCTGTGAAGGGCTACCCCTTTTTAACCTCTTAAATTATAACACAAAAACCGGGGTTTTCAAAGCTTTCACAATCTTCCCCTTTTTTATAAAATTATTTGAGATGGGGTATTTACTTTCGGGGATAAGGGTTATAGATCTTTCGAGGCTTGCCCCCGGACCTTTCTGCACCATGCTCCTTGCGGATATGGGATGCGAGGTTATAAAAGTTGAGAGAATAGGGGAGGAGAGGATAATTCGTCCGAAGCTTGAAAAATTCGCACCCATGGATTCACCCCTTGAGAGGAATAAGAGGAGCATATGTATAGACCTTAAGTCTGATAAGGGGAGGGAGGTGTTTTACAGGCTTGTTAAAGATGCGAAGGTGGTTGTTGAGGGTTTCAGACCGGGGGTTGCCGGTAGGCTCGGGATAGATTTCGAGACTGTAAAGAAAATAAATCCGGATATCGTTTACTGCTCCATATCCGGATATGGTCAGGATGGACCCTACAGGGAGCTTCCCGGTCATGATATAAATTACATCTCGGCGTCTGGCGTCCTCGGGCTTATAGGTGAGGAGAAGCCGTCCGTTCCTTTAAATCTTGTAGCGGATTATGCGGGTGGGGGGCTTTTCGGCGCCATAGCCATACTCGCCGCCCTCCTTTCGGAGAAGAAGCCCATCTATATAGACCTTTCCATGACGGATTGTTCCCTCTCACTTTTAACCCATCTCATGGGCGAGTATTTCCTCTCAAAGGAGCCTGTCAGGAGGATGAGCCACATGCTTCAGGGGGTAAAGCCCTACTACACCGTTTACAGGACGAAGGATGGGTTTATAAGCGTAGGGTGTATAGAGAGGCATTTCT
>CAZTWH010000071.1:0-3753 GCA_964617575.1 uncultured Dehalococcoidia bacterium | reverse complement strand
GGGCTCTCGGGAGGGAGGAGCTGCTTGAGGAGGATGAGGATAGGGTGAGAAGGGAGCTTGAGGATATATTCATTACAAAAACGAGGGATGAATGGTTTGAATATCTTAAGGATAAAAATGTGTGCGTTATGAAAGTATATGATATGGAGGAGGTTCCCCGGGATCCTCAGCTGAGGGAGAGGGGTATGTTCTGGGAGATAAACGGCTACCCTCAGGTAGGCTTTCCTGTGAAGTTTTCCGGTGTGGATTTTCCGAAGAAAGCCCCTCCCCTTCCTGGTGAGAACACGAGGGAGATACTGGGGGAGCTTGGCTACAGTGAGGAGGAGATAAATTCCCTTTTTGATGAGAAGGTTGTGGGGTAATGTTTAAGGAAGTTCCTCAGAGACCGAATTATGTCGAGATAGAAAAGAGGATACTCGATTTCTGGAAGAGGGGGGATATTTTCAAAAGGAGTGTCGAGAGGAGAAAAGGTTCGCCGAAGTACATCCTCTACGAGGGACCCCCCACAGTAAACGCGAGCCCGGGCATTCATCACACCCTTTCGAGGACCTTCAAGGATATATTCCCGAGATATAAAACCATGGTAGGATTTTATGCCCCGAGGAAAGCCGGCTGGGATACCCACGGTCTTCCCGTTGAGCTTGAGATTGAGGAGAAATTGGGTTTCAGGTCGAAGGCGGAGATAGAGGATTACGGGATAGATAAGTTCAATGAGGAGTGCAAGAGGCTCGTCCTCGGATGTATAAAGGAATGGGAGAGGCTCACGGAGAGGCTCGGATTCTGGATAGATATGGATGACCCTTATATAACATGTGATGACAAATATATAGAGACATGCTGGTGGATAATAAAGAATTTATGGGATAGGGGGCTTATATATAAGGATTACAGGGTAACGCCCCACTGTCCGAGGTGCGGAACCTCTTTGAGCTCCCACGAGGTAGCCCTCGGCTATAAGGACGATGTCCCCGACCCATCGATATATGTCAAATTCAGGGTAAAGGAGGGTTCAAAGCTCTGTGGCGATAAACCTACCTTCTTCCTCGCATGGACGACGACGCCATGGACCCTTCCGTCCAATGTAGCCCTCGCCGTGAACCCTGATGCGGAATATGTGCTGGCTGAATCTGCGGGTGAGATATTTATTTTAGCCGGGGCTCTTGTCGGGGTGCTCGATGAATACAGGATAGTTGGGAGTTTTACGGGTAGGGAGCTTGAGGGGGAGAGGTATGAGCCTTTATATGAGCCGAATCATCCCGTAGAGCACAGGGTTGTTCTCGCGGATTTCGTATCTCTGACCGAGGGGACGGGCATAGTTCACATAGCACCCGCATATGGAGGCGTTGACCTAGAGCTGGGGAGGAAGGAAAATCTCCCCCTCGTCCATTCGGTGGACCTTAAAGGGATTGTGAAGGAGAGACCCGAGGTTCTCGGGAAGTCCGGGGAGGGTGGAGATAGAATACCCGGGGCGGGTCTTTTCGTAAAAGATGCTGACCCGCTCATTATAGAGGACCTTGAGAGGAGGGGGCTTATATTAAGGAGCGGTGTTATAAGGCACACCTATCCCTTCTGCTGGAGATGTGATTCCCCCATACTTTATTACGCAAAGGACTCATGGTATATAAGGACGACCGCTTTCAAAGAGGAGCTTATAAAGGGGAACGAGGAGATAAACTGGTATCCCGAGCATATAAAGAGGGGGAGATTCGGGGAGTGGCTTAAGGGGAATGTTGACTGGGCTTTATCGAGGGAGAGGTACTGGGGAACACCCCTTCCCATATGGAGATGTGAAAGCTGTGGCAATTTCGAGTGTATAGGAAGCGTATCCGAGCTGAAGGGGAAGAGAGGAGTTAAGGGGATAGATGGTCTTAAGGAGCTTCACAGACCCTATGTGGACGGTGTGAGTTTTGAATGTGAGAAGTGCGGGGGGAGGATGGTGAGGGTGAGCGAGGTTATAGATTGCTGGTTCGACTCCGGCGCCATGCCCTTTGCCCAGTGGCATTATCCTTTTGAGAACAAGACACTGCTCGAGGATGGGAGGTTCCCCGCCGATTATATATGCGAGGCTATAGACCAGACGAGGGGATGGTTTTACAGCCTCCACGCCATATCAACCCTTCTTCTCAAAAGACCTTCCTATAAAAATGTTCTCTGCCTCGGGCATATACTGGATGAAAAGGGAGAGAAGATGAGCAAATCAAAGGGTAATGTCGTTGACCCGTGGCTCATCTTCGAAAAATACGGGGCGGACCCCCTCAGATGGTATTTCCTGACATCGGGACCCCCCGAGAGCTCGAGGAGATTCTCGGTGAAGGAGATAGAAAAAATAATAAGAGGATTTCTTTCAACTTTATGGAATGTATACTCCTTCTTCGTGATGTACGCCAATATAGATAAATTTGAGCCGGAAGGTTTTCGGGAGCCTGAGAATGAGCTTGATATATGGATAATATCCGAGCTTAACATCCTGATAAGGAAGGTGAGGGAGAGGATGGAGAGTTATGACCCATCGGGTGCTGCGAGGCTTATAGAGGGTTTTGTGGATAAGCTTTCGAACTGGTATGTGAGGAGGTCGAGGAGGAGGTTCTGGAAGTCCGAAAGGGATGAGGATAAGAGGTCCGCATACATGACGCTTTACACATGCCTTGTTGAGCTCTCGAAAATACTCGCTCCCCTCCTTCCGTTTATATCCGAGGAGATATTTAAGAACCTCACGGGTGAGGAGAGCGTTCATCTTGCTGATTTCCCCGAGCCAGTATTTATTGAGAATGAAGAACTCGTCCACGATATGAATATAGCGATAAAGGTATGCGAGCTCGGAAGGTCGATAAGGTCGAAGGAGGGGATAAAGATACGCCAGCCCCTTTCGAAGCTATTTATAAAAACGGATGTCGAGGCTTACAGGAAAGCCATAAGAAGGCTCTCTCAAGTAATACTCGACGAGCTGAATATAAAGGAGCTCGAGCTTGTTCAGGACATGCCCGATGTCCCGTATGAGGGGGAGGAAATAAAGGTCGGCATATCAAAGGATATAACCCCGGAGCTTAAGATGGAAGGTCTTGCGAGGGAGCTTGTGAGAAGAATTCAGAACATGAGGAAGAAGGCGGGACTCGATATAGTTGACAGGATAAGGATATATTTTGAGGGGGATGAAGAACTCGAGGAGGTTATGGAGAAGGAGAGGGGATACATATCACAGGAAACCCTCTCCGTGAACATAGAGAAGGGCATCCCCGAAGGGGATCTTTTTACGGAGGTTCAGAGGATAGATGGCAAGGAGATGAGGATAGGCATCAGGAAGGTCTCTCAATAAGGGTTGCGTAAGCTTTCTCTACATTCCCCTCATGCCAGAAAACGATCTCGACCCTTTCCCCGACCTCGCATTTCCATATGAGTTTTATGAGCTGGGTAGCCTCGCAGACCTTCTCCCCCTTGAACCTGATTATCACATCCCCCTCCCTTATTCCCGCCTTCCATGCGGGACTGTCTTTGACAACGCTCGCCACGAGAACACCCCTTTCAACCCCTATCCCGAGGCTCCTCGCGAGGGAAGGGGTTAAGGTCTCAAGGCTAACGCCGAGCCAAGCCCTCCTGACCCTATATGGGGGTTTTACAAGAGCCTCGTAAACAGGTTTTGCCGTAGATACATTTATGGCAAAACCCATATTCTCGGCACCCGATATTACAAATGCGTTTATCCCGACAACCTCCCCCTCAAGGCTCACAAGGGGACCACCCCTGTTCCCCGGATTT
>CAZTWH010000070.1:0-4926 GCA_964617575.1 uncultured Dehalococcoidia bacterium | reverse complement strand
AAGCCAAAGCTTCCTGGGGCATACTATGGTATAGTTGACCTCTAAACCTCCTACCCTCAGGGCCTCGAACTCGGATTCGGTCATAACATCATCACTTCCGAGGGCGGTTCCCCCAATTTCTCCTCTTCAAAGCCGATGTCTTTACAATATGGCACCTTACACACCCAAAACAACCTTTTGCCTATCTCCTTCCTAGTAAAATATCCCCAAGTCTTCTTTATTGTGTTTCACCACCCACCAAACTGGAACTGGGGCAAGATATAAGGAAGCCTCGCCCGGTGATAGGTCTGGATGTTTCCTTAACTCCGACTCAGGTATGACATCTACCGTAACGAAGGTGATATCTCTGGGCTGAAAAGCTTTCCCTTCTTCCTCGCTGAAGCGAATCTCATCGTAGTTATATCCGAAAAGTGTACAGGCTTGGAAGAACTCCGGCAACTGGGCCTGTCCCAGTCTTTGGTCATGATATACTTGATCACACCAAAGCGTTATATCTTTATAGGAAACAGCCTCTTCTCTCAAAACCTTCCATGTCCTCTCCATCAATCTTTGATCTTGGTAAGGAAGAAGATAAAGCCCCCCTTCAGGTGTCTTGGGTAGGAACACAATAAGCTTATGGTCGTTTGAAAATTCGCTTCCCCTATTGAGCCTTCCGGCTCGCTGGCCTAATGCATCCGTAGGGGCAAGCTCCGTGAACATCCTGTGGCTAGATATATCCAAGCTTACCTCAATTACCTGAGTAGATACCAGAAGAAATGGCTTGCCAAGTTTCCGGCGTTCTTTCACTTCTTCAATGGCTCTCCTTTCTTTCTCTCTGCGGTGTTTATAGCAGAACCGTGAGTGTAGAAGTTCCTTCTCGTCTTGAGGAATTTCCTGAAAAGCCTTATAGACCTCCTGTGCTTTGCGCACGGTGTTCAGGATGATAAACTGGACTAAACCCTTCCTATGTCCTTCACGGACTTCCTCAAGAAAATCCTCCTCTATTTCCCAGGTTTTGTCGACGATAAGCGGCTTCGGGCGTTTCTCCACTACGAAGGGCTTAAACGCCATGCCCTGTTTATCCTCCACGAGCCTATATTCTTCAAGTTCTCCTTCTTTCAAGAGAAACTGGGGCAGAGTTCCGCTCATTAGGAGATGGGGAATATGCATATTGCGGAGAAGTTTAAAAAGTTCCTTTAGTTCAGTCAACATCTTTCGGTCATAGTAGTGCACCTCATCAAATACCAAAGCGGCCGTCTGCAGACATCCTAAGGCAAAATCCGCCTGCCTGAAGCCGTGCACGCAGGCATACAGGATGTGGTCTACTGTCGTCACGGTGACAGGCTTAAGCATTACTTCCCCTAAAAAGTTCTCCTCTCGGACCAGCTCGAGTTCCTCCTGAGGATCAAGGTCGTCGCCATCTTCGGCCTTTCTACCTTCCAATCTGCAGATTTCTCTGTGCTCCAAGAAACTCTTCCCGTGATATAACCCAACATTCTCCTGACCGAACACACGGGCCAACCGTTCTCTCATGGCATTTGAAGTAACCTGCGTCGGCATGGCGAGCACCAGACGGTCTATCCCATTGATTTCCTTCATCCTTAAAAACCAGAACAAGGCTCCTTCAGTCTTACCCCTGCCGCAGGGAGCCCGGAGCACCACGAAGGGATCTTTGAGGTGCGCTAATTCCGCCTGGAAAGGATAGGGAGTTCTTCCAGGCAGTATTTGTTCCTCAACATATTGGACCTCCCATAGCTCCGGAGGACCTTCCAGGATACCTTCTAAGGTCCCTTCTGGGACCTCCCTCGCTCTTTCGGAAAATTCCCGACTGGCGACAATATCGCTGGCCTTCACGAAGGAAAGGAGCCAGGTATAAAGGGCTTTAAGCTGAGGTTTATTGGGAAAACTGTCCGTCTCCTTCCTCAACCAATCTAATCCGTGGTCTACGTAGAAACCGAGGGAAGATTTACTTAATCGGTCTATATCGACTTCCGGAGGACTTCCAAGTTCGGACAATCCGAATATCTCCTTAGCCATTTCGAAGACCTTCCGGAGGAAGGAGTTAACCTCAGACTCTATGAGCACCTTCTCATCCCTTCGGATGCTAAGTTTGTATAGGTCCGAGTATAGGGGTGAATGATGGGCAACGATGGACAACAATTCTAAGGTTGGAATATCATCTCCTATAGGGTAGAAGGAGGGATACCCAGCCTTATTCCATACCTCGTAGGCCACAGCCAAGGAGAAAAGAGGATGGGGCAGGTCAGGCCGGTGGGTACCATCCGCTATCGCCTCCTGGAAGGTCCTCGCCGCCTTTCCAGAATCATGGAGGAGAACAGAAAGGACTACAGAAAGTAACACCTTCCGCTCATCTAAACCCCACCTCCGACAGAAGGTGGAGAACCCGGATTTCTTCACCAAAGCGGCGAGGACCTGAAGGGCATCAATAGTGTGACCCTCTAAAGTCTGAAGGACCTTCCCCTGCCGCTTGCCGATCAACATACTCAATCCCGAAAAGTTCTACGGTCTTTTCACCGAAGCTGTACGCCTCCCTCAGTTCCACAAGCCTAAGCGGTGGCTTCTTAGGAAGCGAGGTGAGGGGGAGGTACAACACCGAATCCCTCTCGAAGCCGAAGGGTAACCTTAAAACTTCACATCCTTCGTGCACACCCCTTACGAGGCCCCAAAGTTCCCTTACATGGGTCGACCTCACCTCACCTTCCCAAAGCACTTCTACCACCACCATATCG
Source organism: uncultured Dehalococcoidia bacterium (assembly GCA_964617575.1). Classification (GTDB taxonomy): domain Bacteria; phylum Chloroflexota; class Dehalococcoidia; order SZUA-161; family CAYRBX01; genus CAZTWH01. The sequence goes on along the minus strand of CAZTWH010000070.1, from coordinate 2,197 downwards.
TCCGACTGTCCGAGGTACAGAGGTCTCTCTGGACTCCGGAGGGCACCTGTTACCTCCTGCATCAGGCTATCGTCCTCCGAAGCCAGGAAGACCTCGTACGAAGGCCGGACGACCAATTCTTTGAAGATAGGGGATGAGGGGAAAAGACCGGGACGTCTTTCCACTTCCCTTTCTATGAGCTTGAGCATCTTAGCAAGCTCCCTCGTAGGCCGCTCCAAAGGGGCGATCGGACAGATGTTTATTCGGAGCGTAGCTTGTAGCTTCTCGATGCCCTCTAAGTAACCTTCCCGATTCACCCCTAAGGCGTTAAGGATCAGCCCGAACACCGTGCTCGGCGGTGGGACGGGAAAAGTAAGCAGGGAGCTTGTGCTCAAGGGCTTGCGAAAGCAGGCAAAATAAGGCACCTCCAAGGAAAAGGTTATGCCTCTCATCTCGGTCCTCACCCGATCCCTAAGGCCCTTTTAGCCTCGTCTACGGCCGAACGGGGGGTCAGGATAGGGATGCTCCGACGTTCTAAGACCTCCCGGACTTCCTTCTCGTTTTCTAATAGGCCATTCAACATCCCTGCAAATATAGCAGGACGACCGTCCAACCTTACACAGTCCTCGGCGACTTCGTCCAGTATCTGGTCGAGCCTTTCGGTTTGGAGCTGTATCGTACCGTCCCAGGTGACTTCTAAGGCCTTCTGGAGACGATGAGAGTAATTGGACTGGAGGGCTATGAGGATAAAATCCGGGGTGAAATCGGTAAGGAGCCTTGCCTGCTTGGAATAATCTGAGAAGTCCTTGACGGCATCCAAAAGGAGTCCCACCCTCCTATTTCTCTCATCCTCGTTCGTTAGGTCATCCAACTGGATGCTTTGGATCACCTTTGCTTCGGCAACTTCCTCACCTCCTCGTCTCCTTTTCTTCATCCCCTCTATCCTTTCTATCTCCACCGGTCTTTCTTCCCTTCCCACTCTTTGCAAGTCTACACATATCCCTGCCTTGTAAAGGTTAACCGAAAGTTCCACATTCACAATATCACCGCGTAGTTCTCCGGCCTCCGCCTGTTCCGGTCCCCTATGCCTGCGGGTAAGGAAGTCCAAGATCATCGCCTCATCTAAAGGGACTAATCCCATCGCAGGCGATGCTTTGACCGGGGACACCCTTACGATCGCTCCCCTGTCCGGAAGTGTGGTCATAAATCCGAATAGGTCGCAAAGCACGCACTTCTCTATCCGACCGCAGGTCTCCCCCTGTTCGTTGGCTATACAAGCCTCCTCAGGTTCCACCTCCCTCCTTATGGCTTCCTTAAGGTAGAAACGCATCGCCTGACCGCTCACATACGGAAATTCCTGACCTCTCCAGCGGTACTTCTTGATGTCCACCAGATTGGAACCGCCCTCCCCACTGTTCAGGTTCGTAAGCTCGGTCTCGGAGAGCCAACTTAAGCTCAACGCCTTTACTTCGGGCCTCATTTGTACCTCCTTTTACTGCTGAACGGATTCCTTCCTTACCTGTCTTGCCCACTCCAATCCTGCGAAGACCATTAAGGTATCCCTCAGCTCTCGGAACTCCCCCGGTCCCGTCTCGTGCAAGATTTCCGTTAGCTTCTCCAACCCTTCAAGGGAGAGGTACTGTAGCTTATCTGCTTCCAGGCCGATCAACCTATGACTCGCCTGGGATAGGACCTCTAAAAGGTCCTTGGGTGACCTGGCCCGTTCCAGGGCATAAAGCAAAGTAGGGGTCTTTCGTTCGGTGGATATTTGGGCCAATGCCTTTCCTGCCCTCTTGACCACTTCTAACCTTTCTTTGTCCATATGCTCCCTCCTCCATTGCTTGACGAACTGTTCCACCTTCTCCCCCGTCTCCCATCGGAACGCCAAGCTTCTCCTCGGTTTGGGAACGAACTGGGAGGCAAAGGAAGAGAAGTCGTCCTCCAGCACCGCCTTGGAAAGTTCCTCATGAAATTCGTCCACTTCGTCCGTAAGGGACCTGTTAGTCCGTTCGTCCACGAGCCACATTGAAGCTATCATATCCTGGTAAGGCCGAAGGTCCGCTTCAACACAATCCTTAAGCAAGCGAACAGTTGGATCGTCCAGGATTAGTTCCTTGACAACTACATTCTTCATGGGACCGATGGGAATTACGAAAACCTGCCATCCTTCCGGAACCTTGCGGCGGACATCTAAGAAACTTCCCCTCACTTCGGCCCA
>CAZTWH010000069.1:0-4942 GCA_964617575.1 uncultured Dehalococcoidia bacterium | reverse complement strand
GTTCATGTTCTGAACAGCCTGCCCCGCTCCCCCCTTTATAAGGTTGTCTATAACGCTTATGACCACAAGCCTCCCTCCCCTCTCATCCTTCCTCGGATGAATAAGACAGAGGTTCGTCCCCAGGGTCTCCTTTAGGGAAGGAGCATCCCTCCTAACCCTCACGAATTTCTCCCCCTTATAAAATTCAGCGTAAAGCTCAAAAATCTCCTCCCCTCTTATATCCTTCTTGAGCTCGGCGTAGCAGATCGAAAATATACCCCTTGTTATGGGCACAAGATGGGGTATAAAAGTCAGCCTTATATTTTCAAGACCTAAAGCTTTCATCTCCTGCACCATCTCGGGCATATGCCTGTGCCCCTCAAGGGAATAGGCTGTTATATTCTCATTCACCTCGGAGAAGTGGGTTCTAAGGCTTAAGGTTCTCCCCGCTCCCGATACTCCGGATTTACTGTCCACAACTATATCCCCTGTTATTATCCCCTCCTTTATTGCCGGCGCGAGGGAGAGGATTATCCCCGTCGGATAACATCCGGGGTTGGCCACAAGCCTCGCCCCCCTTATCTCATCCCTCCTTAGCTCAGAAAGACCGTAAACAGCCTCACCAAGAAGCTCCGGAAAGGGATGGGAGACATCATACCACTCCTCATAAAGCCTCGGGTCCCGGAGCCTGAAATCCGCGCTGAGGTCTATAACCTTTATCCCCATATCGAGAGCCCTCTTTATATCCGAAAAGCCCGCCCCATGGGGAAGGGCTGAGAATATAACATCAACATCCCCCCGGAGCCCCTCCTCTATCTTCAGGGGAAGCCTCCATAGATGGGGGAGGTGGGATGGAAGCTCCTTCCCCGCAGCGCTCCTCCCCGTAACAACACTCACCTCAACCTCCGGGTGGGATAGAAGAAGCCTCCCAACCTCCATCCCTATATATCCCGTTATATTAACTATCCCTACCTTCATCGCAAAGCTCCTTTAAAAAGCATCCCCCGCATAAAGGGTTTTTAGCCCTGCATATCCTCCTCCCATGTTCTATTAAATTTAAATGGAACTCGTATATTTTATCCGGCGGAACGATTTTTTCAAGAATTCTCCCCGCTTTATTTACGGGCGTATTCTTCGGTATAAGCCCAAGCCTCTTTGAAACCCTGTACACATGGGTATCAACGGGCATCGCCGGCTTCCCGAAGGAGAAGAGAAGGACGCACGAAGCCGTCTTCTCCCCGACACCGGGTATGGATAAAAGCCACCTCCTCCCCTCCTCAACATCCATATCCTTGAGAAAAGAGAGGTCAAAAGAGCACCTCCTCTTTATCTCGGAAAGAGCCTCCTTTATCCTCTTAGCCTTTACAAACGGAAGACCCCCCTCCTTTATAACACGAGCTATCTCCTCGGGGGGTGAGGAGAGAACCTCATCCCAGCTTTTAAACCTCTCCTCAAACTTCGAAAAAGCCCTGCGGGAGTTTTTATCGGAGGTGTTCTGGGAAATTATCGTTATTATGAGAAACCTTACGGGATCCTCCGATACCTTCTGCTTCTTCTCGCCATAAAACTCCCGAAGCCTCTCCATCACCTTATATGGCATATCTCGTTCATCAGGACAACACAAAACCCATCACCCCTCTTCTTCAATATATTTATAGCCCCCGGCTCCTGATCTATCTTCCATATTCCCCCATCCCCCAGCCCCAGAACTCTTGAGATAACAAGCCTTATAACAACATTGTGGGATACAATCGCTATGTTCCCGGAATGCCTCTCGGAAAGCTCCTCAAGACCCCTAAAAGCCCTCTCCGATACCTCCCAGAGCCCCTCCCCTCCCGGGAAAACAAGGGAGAGTTCCCCCCGAACCCACTTCCCGAAAAGCTCAGGATACCTCTCCTCAACCTCCTTCGGGAGAAGCCCCTCCCACTCACCATAATCAACATCTATAAAGGGCTCAAAATCCTCAACCTCAACCCCCAAAACCTCCCCTATTATCTCAGCAGTCCTCCTCGCCCTCTCAACAGGACTCGTGTATACCTTCTCAACCAAACCCTTTATCCTCTCACCTATCCTCTTAGCCTGCCTTATCCCCTCCTCATCAAGAGGAATATCCCTCCTCCCCCTGAACCTCCCCTCCACATTCCAGAGCGTCCTCCCATGCCTCAAAAGATATATCTCCAACTTAGCCCCCAAGCTCCTTTATCCTCTCCTTAGAACCCATAACTATAAGCTCATCCCCCTCGTAAATCTCAACCCACGAGGAAGGACTCGGTATAAGCTCCCCATCACCCCTCCTTATTGCTATTATGTAAAATTCAGGGGATTCGAGTTCCCTCTTCTTTTTACCTATGAGGGGGGATTTTGGGGACACTTTTATATCCTCCACGATGAAATCCCTATTTTTCCCGTGGAGGACCGTATCTATGAAATCGACGAGGAGGGGTCTTGAGACGAGGCGAGCCATTCTTCTACCGCCGAGTTTATGGGGGAGTATCACCTTATCCGCCCCTGCTCTTAAAAGTTTTGGCTCCGATTCATCTGAGGAAGCCCTCACTATGACCATGATATTGGGGTTTAAATATTTTGCCGTGAGGGTTATTGATAGGTTATAGGCGTCGTCCCCTGTTGTTATGACGATAGCCTTCGCCCTCTCCACGCCCGCCTCTTTTAAGACCTCATCCCTTGTCGCATCCCCTTGAATACAGAGAAACCCCTTTCTCTTCGCCTCCTCAAATTCCTCCCTATCCATCTCCACGACCACGAAGGGGACCCCGTCCTCCTCGAGGTGGGATGAGACCTCCTTCCCAACCCTTCCGTATCCGCATAGAATAACATGGTCTTTAAGCTTCCCTATCCTATTTCTCATCCTCCTTAAAAATCCCGCCTCAAGCCTCTCCTCTATAAAATATTGAACAAGATAGCTCAGCATGTAAAACATAAATCCGACACCGAGAAGTATGAGGACGCTCGTGAATATCCTCCCGCCCGTGCTCAAAGGCTTCACCTCCATAAATCCGACCGTGCTTATCGTTATTATCGTCATATAAAAGGAACTCAGAATATCCCACCCTTCTATAAAAAAATATCCGAGAGTTCCGGAGAGGAGGATTACAAGGAGTATAAGTAGACCCACTACAAGACGCCTCGGAATCACACCTATATTATACTTTTATTTGATGGAAGCCTATATCCTGGATGGCATAAGAACCCCCATAGGAAGAGCCCACCCGGAGAAGGGATGGCTTAAGGATATAAGGTCGGATGAGATGGGGGTCATCGTTATAAAGGAGCTTCTCAAGAGAACGAATATAGACCCCCGGGATATAGATGATGTGATAATCGGATGCGCAACCCAGACGGGGGAACAGGCTATGAATGTCGCAAGATATATAGCAGTAATGGCAGGTCTTCCCTTCTCCATCCCCGCCCAGACGATAAACAGGCAGTGCGCATCCGGGATGAGCGCCGTCCATATAGGAGCAATGGCTATAATCTCAGGCTATGCGGATATAGTCATAGCGGGGGGGATAGAGAGTATGACCCACCTCCCCGAGGGCTCCGGAGCCGACCTAAATCCAAAAAGGTTCGATTTCATTGACCCATCCTCCTCATCCATGGGTCTTACCGCAGAGAACCTGGCAAAGCTATACGGAATATCGAGGAGGGAGCAGGAGGAGTTCGCCCTGAAAAGCCACAGAAAAGCGGTCAGGGCGCAGGAGGGAGCCTTCCTCGAGGAGCTTGTTCCTGTAAAGGTAGGAGAAAGGGTTATAGACAGGGATCAGAACCCCAGACCTTATACCGACCTCGATATAATGTCAGTCCTCCCGCCAATAACAACACCCGAAGGGACGATAACATCAGCAACATCCTGCTTCGCGGGGGATGGGGCATGCGCCCTCATCCTCATATCGGGTAGGAAAGCCGAAAAACTCGGGCTCAAGCCCCTCGCAAAAATAGAGGATATGAGCTGGGTAGGCGTGGACCCCAAACTCATGGGTCTCGGAGCCCTCGAGGCTGCGAGGAAGATACTTAAGAAAAGGGGATTAAAACCCGATGATATAGACCTCTGGGAGATAAACGAATCCTTCGCAGTCGTGCCCATAGTTGTTATGAGGGAGCTCGGAATACCCGAGGAAAGGGTCAATCCCAACGGAGGAGCGCTCGCCCTCGGGCATCCCATGGGGGCAACCGGCGCAAGACTCGTCCTAACCCTCGCAAAGGAGATGAGAAGAAGAGGTTCAAGATACGGCATAGCAACGATGTGCGTCGGGATGGGACAGGGAACAGCAACCCTCCTCAGGACTTGACAAATCTACCTTTTTGATTATAATAGGGACTGGCTTTTAAAAACGGAGGTGGGATGAAAGAAGCCTTAATATCCATCCTCATTTTCGCGCCTTTATTTTTCGGATTTATCTGTCTTCTTATTAAAAACTGGAAATTAAGAGCTCCATTCGTAATCCTCTCCGCCATAGTCCTCATAGCGAGTTCCATAGCCCTCCTCCTTGAAGTTCTGGCGACGGGTTCTTTCTCCCTATCTCCGTGGAAGGGCTGGGATAAAGTCATCCTCATCTGTGATTATATTTTGATGGCTTACTTCTTCTTCATAGGCTTTCAGTACCGTCATCCCCTTATAATATCCCTCATGCTTGTTCAGGCTGTTCTCCTCCCCTTATATGAGTTCGGCTGGCATCATGAAGGTCTTGAGGTAGCCCCTTACCTTTATGTGGACATGCTATCCGTCATAATGGCTCTTATAATCTCGATAATAGGCTCCCTTATATGTGTTTACGCCATAAATTACATGAGGGACCACGAGGAACATCTTCATCTCGAGAGGACGAAACAGCACTGGTTCTTCTTCTACCTCGTCATGTTCCTCGGAGCGATGAACGGGCTTGTATTCGCGAACAATCTTCTCTGGCTTTACTTCTTCTGGGAGGTAACGACCTTATGCTGCTTC
>CAZTWH010000068.1:0-4951 GCA_964617575.1 uncultured Dehalococcoidia bacterium | reverse complement strand
GATCTAAAGGTCTGTTATCAAGGGCTGAGGGGAGCATGAAACCATATTCAACAAGGGTCTCCTTCCTCGACCTATCACCATGGTACATGGCGCGGAGCTGGGGTATGGTCAGGTGGGACTCGTCTATTATGAGGAGATAGTCATCGGGGAAGTAATCTATAAGGGTCCATGGAGGGCTTCCGGGAGGTCTTCTCTGAAGATGCCTCGAGTAGTTCTCTATACCGGGACAATATCCCACCTCCCTCAGAAGCTCGAGGTCATATTTCGTCCTCGCCTCAAGCCTCTGTGCTTCGAGGAGTTTCCCCTGAGACCTAAGCTCCCGGAGCCTCTCCTCAAGCTCCGCCTCTATATCTTTTATGGCAGCTTCAAGCTTGTCCTGAGGGGTTACCCAGTGCTTCGCGGGGAATATGTTAACCTCATCAAGGTTCCTCAAAATCTCGCCCGTTAAAGGCTCAACCTCCGATATCCTGTCTATCTCATCGCCCCAGAACTCAACCCTTATAGCCGTCTCCTCATAGGAGGGGAAGATCTCAAGAACATCCCCCCTCACCCTGAACTTCCCCCTCCCGAAATCTATATCATTCCTCTCATACTGCATGTCAACAAGATGCCTTAAAACCTTGCTCATCCTCCTCTTCTCTCCCCTCTTTATCGTCATAACAAAGCCATAATAATCCGTAGGAGAACCTATGCCGTATATGCATGAAACGGAGGCGACTATTATAACATCCCTCCTCTCAAATAAAGCCTTCGTGGCGGAATGGCGAAGTCTGTCTATCTCCTCATTTATATCCGTCTCCTTCTCTATATATAAATCGGTCTCTGGTATGTAAGCCTCTGGCTGATAGTAATCATAGTAGCTCACAAAATATTCAACAGCATTCTTGGGGAAGAAGTATTTGAGCTCGGCACATAGCTGGGCTGCAAGGGTTTTGTTCGGAGCTATAACAAGAGTCGGTCTCTGAACCCTCTCTATAACACCAGCCATCGTGAAGGTCTTCCCGCTACCGGTAACACCAAGAAGAACCTGATGCCTGAGCCCCTCCAAAACCCCGCGAGATAACTCCTCTATAGCCCTGGGCTGATCCCCCTTCGGCTCTAAATCCGTTATAAGCTCAAACCTCTCCCCCAACTTTCGCCCCCTCCTCTATCGCCTCCTTTATCCTCCTCGGATTTTTAGCATCCCCTATTATGTAAACCTCTGGAGCTTCCATATGGTATGGGGATGGCTCCATACCTGCGGCTAAAATAATGGTATCTCCGTGGAATTCCTCTTCCTTTCCGTTTCTCTCTATTTTTACTCCCTTCTCCTTTATCTCTATGACCTTTGCGTTTGTTTCCATTTTAACGCCTTTTCTTCTCAATCTATCGAGGATGACCCATCTTGTTACGGGACCTATATCGGCACCTATTCTCGGGAGCATCTCGAAGATGGTGACCTTTTTTCCCTTATCCGCCATATATTCTGCGACCTCGCATCCCACCATCCCCCCACCTATTATAAGGACATCATCGCCCACTTCCTTCCCTGATAGGGCTTCTATTGCCGTTATGGCTCTTTCGACACCCGGTATTTTGGGTATTAGGGGTTTTGCCCCTGTTGCTATTATAGCTACATCGGGTTTTTCCTTCGGCGTTTCTCCTATCTTCACCTTAACTCCGGACCTTTTGAGCTCTCCCAAAAGATATTCTTTGAACTCGCCGACCTCGGATTTATGGGGCGCTATTGATGCGTAATTCAGCTGTCCGCCGAGCTTTTCCTTTTCGAAGAGGGTTACATCGTGTCCCCTTCGTGATGCGGTTATGGCTGCTGTTATCCCTGCCGGACCTCCTCCTATGACGAAAACCTTCTTCTTTCCTTCTTTAAACTCCGGCTTTTTCCCGAGGTAGGGATTCACGGAGCAGGAGAGCTCCTTTCCCTGAAGGACCCGGTCGAGGCATCTGCAGCATGCTATACAGGGTCTTATCTCCTCCTCCCTCCCCTCCATAGCCTTCTTCGGAAATTCCGGGTCGGCTATGAGCGCCCTCGCCATGCCTACAAGGTCAGCTTTCCCCTTAACCAAGATATCATCAGCCATCTCGGGTCTTCTTATCCTGTACGCCCCTATGACGGGGATGCTGACGACCTTTTTTATCTCCTCGGCGAGGTATATGAAAGCTCCTTCGGGGACGGAGCCCTGAACGAGGGGTTTGGGGCTTTCATGCCACCCAGCCTGAACATTGAGGCAAGAAACGCCCATCTTCTCGAGATCCCGGGCTATTTTCCTCGTATTATCAAGCCCGAGACCCCCTTCCACGAACTCCTCCGCGGAGAATCTTACGAAAAGGGGAAGACCTTGAGACTTCCTTTTAACCTCCTCTATTATCTCCTTGAGGAACCTCATCCTCCCCTCGTAATCCCCTCCGTATTCATCCTCCCTTTTATTTGTCGCGGGTGAGAGGAACTGGTTTATGAGAAATCCCATCCCGGCGTGAATCTCGATGCCATCGCACCCGGCTTCCCTCACCCTCCTTCCGGCTTCACCGAACTCATATATTATCCTCTTTATCTCCTCCTTGGAGAGAGCCCTCGGTGGCTCGAGACCCTTCCTCTTCGGGATGCCGGAGGGGCTTACATGCTCCGGCTCCTTCCCCTTCCCGGGAGACCATTCCTCAACCACAAGCTGAATTATGAATCTTGCGCCGTGTTTTTTTATCTTCTCCGATAGCTTCGATAAAGGCTTTATAAAGACATCATCGTAAAGACCGGGGAGGAGGGCGTGGGACACATATGAGGGGGAGAAGGATGCCATAACTATCCCCGCGCCTCCCCTTGCCCTCTCCTCAAGAAAATTCTCATACCTCTCCTCCCAGAAACCATCCTCCCCCGTATATTTGGTCCCTATGGCGAGGAGAACTATCCTGTTCCTCGCCTCCATATCCCCTATCTTTATGGGTGTGAAAAGCTTTCTGTATCTCATCTCACCCCCCTATCCTATCCACCCCCATATAAGGTCTTAAAACCTCAGGGATTATAACGCTCCCATCCTCCTCCTGATAGTTCTCGAGGATGGCTGCGAAGGTTCTCCCAACAGCTATGCCACTTCCGTTCAGTGTGTGGACGAATCTCGGTGGCGAATTGGGAGCGGGTCTGTATCTTATATTAGCCCTCCTAGCCTGAAATTCCTCAAAGTTGGAGCAGGAGGATACCTCGACATATCTCCCCTGCCCGGGGCACCAAGCGTTTATGTCGTATTTCTTCGCCGCCGCGAATCCGAGGTCCCCCGAACATATGAGGGTCACCTCGTAGGGTATGCCGAGCTTTTTGAGGACATCTTCGGCATCGAGGACGAGTTTTTCGAGCTCATCATAGGATTTCTCGGGCTCGACGAATTTAACGAGCTCAACCTTGTCGAACTGATGGACCCTTATAACTCCCCTCGTATCCCTCCCCGCAGCACCAGCCTCCCTCCTGAAACATGCGGTGTAGCAGACATAGTATATGGGGAGGGAACCGGGGGGGAGGATTTCATCCCTGTGTAGGTTTGTTACGGATACCTCGGCGGTGGGTATGAGGAAAAGGTCATCGACCTCGCAGTGATACATATCCTCCTCGAATTTGGGAAGCTGTCCCGTCCCTATCATTACCTCCCTTTTAACGAGATAGGGGGTCGCAACCTCAGTATATCCGTGCTCCTTTGTATGGAGGTCTATCATGAAATCTATAAGAGCCCTCTCAAGCTTCGCCCCGAGACCTTTCAGGACATAGAACCTCGAGCCGGATATTTTGACGCCCCTCTCAAAATCTATAATTCCGAGTTTTTCCGCTATCTCCCAGTGGGGTTTCGGCTCGAAATCAAATTTTCTCGGCTCCCCCCACCTTCTCACAACGACATTATCCTCCTCACCCTCGCCATAAGGGACTGACGGATGAACTATGTTCGGGACCCTCAAAAGCATATCCTCAAGCCTTGATTCCACGGTTTTTAGCTCGGATTCAAGGGATGATATTCTATCTCCGAGTTCCCTCAGCTCATCTATAACCTCCTTCGGCTTCTCCTTCATCTTGGAGAGCTCCTTGCTCCTCCTCTTCCTCTCAGCCCTCATATTATCTATCTTTGATATAAGTTTCCTTCTCTCCTCATCGAGGGAGAGAAGCTCATCCAGGGGGAAATCCTCCCCTTTCTTCCTCAAAGACTCGAGGACGAAATCCTTATTTTTCCTTATGAAATCAATGCTTAACATCCCTCTCCTTGAGGAGGGGGAATAGTATCACATCCCTTATGGATGTCTGACCCGTTAGTATCATAACAAGTCTGTCTATCCCAACGCCGAGCCCTCCCGTGGGGGGCATTCCGTATTCGAGGGCGAGGAGGAAGTCCTCATCAAGCCTATCTATATCCTCCTCCCTCCCCCTCATCCTCTCCTGCTCCTCGAACCTTCTCCTCTGCTCTATCGGGTCGTTTAGCTCCGTGAATGAGTTGGCTATCTCCATCCCCCCGATAAAAGCCTCGAATCTCTCAACCCAGCCGTCGCCTTTCTCCTTCGCGAGGGGGCTCATCTTCTTGGGATAGTCATATATTATCGTCGGGTTTATAAGCTCCTCCTCAAATGAGGATATGAGCTTATCCACCATCCTCCCGTAATTTAAAGGCTCCTCAACCTTGAACCCCCTCTCGAGCATCTCCTGTGCAAGGCTCTCCTCATCCATAAATTTCATAAGGTCTATGCCCGTTTTTTCAAGAACAATATCTCTCAAAGATACTCTCCTCCATGGGGGCGACAAATCTATTTCCTTGCCGTCGTATATCACCTTCCTTGTGCCGAGGACCTTCTCGCTCGCGTATAAAACCATCCCCTCCAAGATTTCCATCATTTCACTGTAGTCCGAGTAGGCTTTGTATAGCTCGAGGATTGTGAACTCAGGGTTATGCTTTGTCGAGATGCCTTCATTTCTGAAAACCCTCCCTAT
>CAZTWH010000067.1:0-4956 GCA_964617575.1 uncultured Dehalococcoidia bacterium | reverse complement strand
TTTCACTTTTTCTACTATCTTCGGTAAAACCTCCCCAACCTTCCCGTCTATCCTCACATGGGCGAGATGGTCCATATCCGTCTCCCCCTTGTTTATTATTATAAGCTTGGCTCCGGAGCGAAGGGCATATCTCGGCATAAGCGCCGCCGGATAGACGACAAGGGATGAGCCGAGGACCATAAATACATCGCATGTCCTCGAAGCCTCCTCAGCCTCCGTAAGGGCATCCACGGGGAGGCTCTCCCCGAAGAAAACGGCATCAGGTTTGAGAATGCCACCACAAAAGCACTTGGGAGCCTTCTCCCCTTCCATGAAAAGCCTCCTAACCTCATCCATCGGATAGATTTTGCCGCAGGAGAGACAACGAGCTCTCCTCATATTTCCGTGAAGCTCTATCACCCTCCTCGAGCCAGCTTTCTGATGAAGGTTGTCAACATTCTGGGTTATAACACAAACAAGCTTTCCCATCCTCTCAAGCTCCGATAAAGCATAATGGGCGGGATTCGGCTCAGCATCCTCCATAAGATGACCGGAAAGTAAGACACCCCATATTTTCTCACGAGCGCTCTCGGATGATAAAAACTTCCCTATCGTGAAGTCATCAGGATCATACATCGTCCAGAGACCCCCGGGACCCCTGAAATCAGGTATCCCCGATTCGGTGCTTATACCGGCACCTGTGAAAGCTACAACCCTTTCCCCCTCCCTTATAAGCCTCGCAGCCTTATCTATGAGCTCCTCCAAATTCCCCCCTCATCTTCCTGAAAAGAACACCTTCCACCCGAATAGCCTCATCAAGAGAAAGATCAAGCCCCCTCCTCATAGCCTCCTTTATAAATTTTATAGAAACCTGAGGAAGAGATAAAATCCTCCGGGCGAGTTTTTTCCCCTCCCCGTAAAGCTCATTCTGCGGAACAGCCCTGTGAATAAGACCAAGCCGGAGAGCTTCATCACAGCCTATAAATTTCCCCGTAAAAATAATCTCGAGAGCTTTCCCGAGGTTTATAAGCCTCGGCAGTGTCTGGGTCCCGGTAGCGGTGGGTATCATCCCGAGGTTAACCTCCGGAAGACCAAACTTTGTCCCGAATGCCGCAAGCCTGAAATCACAGAGCATCGCCATCTCAAGACCCGCACCCAAGGCATAACCATGCATAAGACATATAAGAATCTCATCCATCCCGTAAATCAAACCCCATAAATCCCTCTCCCACCTCACATCCCTCGCTATAACCCTCGAAGGAGCCGTCCCGAACTCGCTTATGTCAGCACCGGAACAAAACGCCCTCCCCTCACCCCCTATAAGAACAACCCCAACATCAGGGTCATCCTTTATCGATAGAAAAACCTCATATAATTCGTCCCTCATCTTTATGTTAAGGGCATTGTATTTATCGGGTCTTCTAAGTTTTATTTCCCCTATTCCGTCCTCCTTATTATAGGATATGGTTTGGTAGCTCATTTCCCCTCGAATTTTGGTTTTCTTTTTTCGAGGAAGGCTTTTATTCCCTCGTCCCTGTCCCTTGTTGTCTGGAGTATTATGGAAAGGTCTCCCTCGAGCCTCATCCCCTCGTGGATGGGGAGTTCGAGTCCTTTCCTCACCGCTTCCTTGGCGTATTTGAGTGCTATGGGGGCTTTTGACAAAAGCTCGTCCACTATTTTCTCGACCTCCATGCTCAGGCTGTTTTTCGGGAAGGCATTATTCACAAGACCTATTTTTTCAGCCTCCTTCCCAGATACTTTCCCTCCGAGGAGGAGCATCTCGGAAGCCCTTCCCCTTCCTATAAGTCTTGGGAGAAACTGGGTTCCTCCCCCGCATGGCATAAGTCCCATCTCCACCTCGGGGAAACAGAACTCCGCATCCTCGGAGCAGAACCTCATATCGCAGGAAAGGGCAAGTTCAAGACCCCCGCTGTACACCTTGCCCCGAAGTTCACATAGAACGGGGACTTTTATCCCCAATACCGACATCGAGGCTATAAGGGGGGGAGGATTATCGGAGGGCTCGTAATCGGAGCCGGTGCAGAAATCCTCAGAGCCTCTTATAAGAACAACCATAACCTCATCGTCCTCATTTATGAGCCTTGAAGCCTCCTTTATCTCGAGGGCAAGCTCGAGGGTGAGTCTGCTCTCGAGGAGGGTGAGATATGTCTTCTTACCTTTTTCGAGCTTTATTTTTTTGAACATTTGAACCTCTCGTACTCGCTGTATATACATCCGCAATACTTCTGAAGGTATATTCCCTTCTCCCTCGCGAGCCTATGGCTTTCCCTGAATATATCCCTCATATCCCTGAAAAGGAACTCGACCCCGAACCTTCTCCCCGCATCCTCCCCCTTAGCTTTTATGAGTTCGAGGTTCTGGTACGGGCTTATAAGGAGGGTTGTTGTGAAGAGGGGGAAGTTCTCTCTCCTCGCAACCTCCGCGGTTCTTGATAGCCTCATATCGTAGCATATCTCACATCTCCTCTCCTCCCTTCCCGATACCCTTCTTAGATATTCGACAAACTCGTAATCATCCACGATAGTGTCGGGAAAAATTTTCAGAACCTCCTCCATTCTTCTTTTATATTCCGTGAACGGATGGATATTGGGATTATACCAGAAGGCTCTCGGGGAGAACCCTTCCCCCTCAAGCCTATCGAGGAAAAGGATTGAGCATGGTGCACAGCAGACATGGACGAGAACCCTCATGATCCCCTCAGATACTCCCGGGCTCTATCCGTTATCACCCTCCCCTTGGGCGTTCTCTCCACGAAGCCTATTTTTATAAGGTAGGGCTCATATACATCCATTATCGTATCGGGGTCCTCACCTGTGCAGGCTGAGAGGGTATCCAGACCGACAGGACCTCCTCCGAATTTCTCATCTATAACCTTAAGCAGGGTCCTGTCGAAGTCGTCAAGACCGAGCTCATCCACACCGAGCTTATCCATAGCGGAAAGGAGGGTTTTTTTATCTATCCTTCCATCGGATATGACGCAGGAGAAATCGAGGGCTCTTCTCAAAAGCCTTATACCGACCCTCGGCGTCCCCCTCGACCTCCTCGCGACCTCCATAAGGGCTTCATCCTCATAATCTATACCATGGATATCACAGACACGCCTCAATATGAGGAAGATCTCATCCTCCTTATAGAAATCGAACCTGAATATGGCGCCGAACCTCTCCCTGAGAGGTGAGCCCAGAAGGGAAAGCCTCGTTGTGGAGCCTATGACCGTGAAGGGGGATAAGGAGAGCCTTATAGCCCTCGCTCCAGCTCCCTTCCCTATAACAACATCTATGCAGTATTCCTCCATAGCGGGATAAAGGACCTCCTCGCAGGGCTTGGAGAGTCTGTGTATCTCGTCTATGAAGAAAATATCTCCCTCCGAGAGAGAGGTTAAGATGGAGGCGAGGTCCCCCACCCTCTCTATGGCTGGACCGGAAGTCATCTTTATATTGACCTCAAGCTCCCTCGCTATTATATGGGCGAGGGTTGTTTTACCAAGACCGGGGGGTCCGTAGAGAAGGATATGGTCCATGGGACTACCACCCTTCTTCGAAGCCTCGAGCATTATCCTGAGGTTATCCTTCACCTTATCCTGCCCTACAAATTCAGAGAGATTCTTGGGTCTTATCTTCTCTATGGAGAGCCTTTTCCCCATCAACTTTAATTTTATTCGGAATTGACATAGATGTCCATGGTTTTTAAACTTTTTTAAAGGGGGTGATCCTATGATTTCTCGTTCGAAGAAGGAGTGGGAAGAGAAGGTATTAAAGCCCCTTCTTGAGAAGGCTCCCGAAAGGCAGGAGGCTTTTTACACAACCTCGGGTTTCCTTATAGACAGGGTTTATACGCCAGAGGACCTTCCGGATTTCGATTATGAAAAGGATCTCGGTTATCCGGGCGAGTATCCCTTCACGAGGGGGATTCAGCCCACCATGTACAGGGGAAGAATATGGACGATGAGGCAGTATGCGGGCTTCGGGACAGCTGAGGAATCGAATAGGAGATACAAATATCTTCTCGAGCAGGGTCAGACGGGGCTTTCCGTAGCCTTCGACCTCCCGACCCAGATAGGTTATGATTCGGACCATCCTATGGCTTACGGCGAGGTCGGCAAGGTTGGTGTCGCTATAGACACCCTCAAGGATGTTGAGATACTCTTCGCGGACATACCCCTTGATAAGGTATCGACATCCATGACGATAAACGCCACGGCTCCCATACTTCTCGCCATGTATATAGCTCTCGGGGAGATGCAGGGTGTTTCGCCTTCCAAACTCAATGGGACTGTTCAGAACGATATACTTAAGGAATACATAGCGAGGGGGACCCATATATTTCCACCGAAGCCTTCAATGAGGCTCACGGTGGATATATTCGCCTACTGCAGCAAGGAAGTTCCGAGGTGGAACACTATAAGCATATCTGGCTACCACATAAGGGAAGCGGGTTCAACGGCTGCTCAGGAGGTCGGTTTCACCCTCGCTAACGGGATAGCCTATGTTCAGGCTGCCATAGACGCGGGTCTTAATGTTGACGAGTTTGCTGGAAGATTATCCTTCTTCTTCTCCGCCTATACGAATCTCTTCGAGGAGGTGGCTAAATTCAGGGCTGCGAGGAGGCTCTGGGCTAAGATAATGAGGGAGAGGTTCGGAGCGAAAAATCCGAGGTCCTGGATGCTAAGATTCCATACTCAGACATGCGGTCATACACTAACAGCCCAGCAGCCCCTGAACAACGTTGTAAGAACGGCTATTCAGGCTCTCGCGGCTGTTCTCGGCGGGACCCAGTCCCTTCACACGAACTCCCTTGATGAGGCTTACGCTCCTCCGAGTGAGGAGGCTGTGACGCTTGCTCTTAGGACTCAGCAGATTCTGGCATATGAATCGGGCGTCGCCGATGTGATAGACCCGCTCGGTGGCTCATACTATGTTGAAAAGCTCACGGATTATATAGAGGAGGAGGCTTCGA
>CAZTWH010000066.1:0-4960 GCA_964617575.1 uncultured Dehalococcoidia bacterium | reverse complement strand
GAGATGGAGAGGTTTCCGGGAATACTGGGAAGGAAAAAAGGCATGACTCAGGTCTTCTCCCCTGAAGGGGAAGCTATAGATGTAACCGTTATAGAGGCGGGTCCCTGCTATATAACCCAGATAAAGACGGAGGAGACCGACGGATATAAGGCTGTTCAGATAGGATACGAGGAGGCTAAGAAATTGAATAAGCCGGAGGAGGGGCATCTCAAGAAGATCGGAAAAAAACTTAGGCACCTTAGGGAGTTCAGGGTGGATGATGTTGAGGGCTTGAGTCTGGGTGATAGGATAGATGTCAGCATATTCGAGGAGGGGGAGCTTGTGGATGTGACGGGGAGGAGCAAGGGGAGGGGATTTGCGGGTGTCGTGAAGAGATGGGATTTCGCGGGCGGTCCCAAGACCCACGGTCAGTCCGATAGACACAGAGCTCCCGGCTCGATAGGAGCATCAACGGACCCCGGAAGGGTCCTCCCTGGGAAGAAGATGGCGGGACACTACGGGGATGAGAAGATAACGGTCCAGAATTTAAAAGTCGTCCGAGTAATACCCGAGAAAAACATAATTATGGTGAAGGGCTCTGTCCCAGGACCGAGGAACGGTCTTGTTGTAATAAAAAGGGCTAAGAAGGGGAAGAGATGAAGGTTCCGCTCTATACAAGGGAAGGAGAGATAAAGGGTGAGATAGAGCTCCCCGATGATATCTTCTGCGTCCCCATAAATAAACCCCTCCTCCATCAGGCTATAGTTATGTACCAGGCGAACCAGAGGGCGGGTACGGCGAGCACAAAGACAAGGGGGGAGGTCAAGGGGAGCACAAGAAAGCTTTACCCCCAGAAACACACGGGAAGGGCAAGGGCTGGAAGCATAAGGTCCCCCATAAGAAGACACGGAGGCATAGTCTTCGGTCCCAAGCCGAGAAGCTACTACCAGAGAATGCCTAAGAAGATGAGAAGACTCGCTTTAAAATGCGCCCTCTCGGCAAAACTCATGGACGGGGAGCTTAAAGTGATAGATGACTTCGCCCTGAAAGAGCCCAAAACGAAGGAGATGAAGGAGATTTTATCAAAACTCGGGATAGAAAAATCAGCTCTCATAGTCACGGACAGGGCGAAGCCCGAGGTTTATCTCTCGGCAAGGAATCTGGAGAAAGTAGATACAACCCCAGCCCATACCTTGAACGCATACAAGGTACTGAGGAGAAGGCACCTCCTTCTCGAAAAGGATGCTGTTGAGAAAATAAAGGAGATATGGGGAGATGGGAGTTCTTGACGGCATAAGGGTCCTTGACCTCACAAGATTCCTCGCGGGTCCCTGGTGCGGAGCCATACTCGCGGATATGGGTGCGGAGGTTATAAGGATAGATAGACCCGGAGGGGAGGAGGATAGAAAGCTCGGTCCCCTCGTCCCCGGGGAGGGGGATAGTGTCATGTTCATAAACCCGGGGAGGAATAAAAAGGGGATAACCTTAAATTTAAGGAGCGAGAAGGGGAAGGAGATATTCAGAAAACTCGTGAGGATAAGCGATGTCGTCCTCGAAAATTTCCCATCAGGTATAAAGGAGGATCTCGGGCTTGACTACGAGACCCTGTCAAAGGTGAATCCCAGGATAATATGCGCCTCTGTTACGGGTTTCGGAAGAAGGGGTCCCTATTCCAGAAAGGTGGCGTTCGACCCCGTCGCACAGGCTATGTCAGGGATAATGAGCTATAACGGCTTCCCGGATAACCCACCTACAAGGGCTTCATTCCCCGCCATAGATGTATGCGCAGCCCTTTATACGACAATAGGAATAGTTTTAGCCCTTTACCACAGGGAGAAAACGGGCGAGGGACAGGAGGTCGATATATCCCTCCTTGATACAGCCGTCGCGTTCGTCGCAAACCATGGCGCGCCAGCCGCGCACATCCTCTTCGGAGAGGAAAGGGGAAGATTGGGGAATTACAGCTGGTACAATTTCTCAAACCTTGTAAGAACAAAGGACGGATGGATATATCTGAGCGGGGTATCGGACCCGATATTTAAAAGGCTCCTCAAAGTTATAGGAAAGGAAGAGCTCATAGATGAGCTTAAAGGAGATATGAATAGGTTCGAAAAAAGGGAAATGATAAATGAGATGATAGAGGAATGGTCAAAAAATAAAACAACGGAGGAGGCTTTACGGGAGCTCGAGGCTTCAAGAATACCCTGCGGAAAGTTCAATACCATACCGGAAATGATGAAGGACCCTCAGGTCATGGGGAGGGATATGCTCGTATATGTGGAATACGATGCGGGGAAGGTCCCGATATCTGGAAACCCTGTGAAGCTATCAAAAACCCCGCCGGAAGTGAAAAGAAGGGCACCGAGGGTTGGGGAAAATAATAGGGAAATATACTGCGGTCTTCTCGGCATGAAGGAGGAAGAACTGGACGAACTGAAAAGGGAAGGCATAATATGATATAATAAAAACTTGGTGTGAGATGGACCCTTATGATGTTATAATAAAGCCTGTTATAACGGAGAAGAGTTCGAAGCTCCTTGAGGAGGGGAAGTATACCTTCGAGGTTGATCCGAGGGCTACGAGGACGGATGTGAAGATGGCTGTTGAGAAGATATTCGGAGTTAAGGTTAAGAAGGTTAACATGATAAATCTCCCGAGAAAGCCGAGGGGATTCGGGAGATACAGGGGGATGAGGAAGGCTATAAAGAAGGCTGTCGTGACCCTTGAGGAGGGGCAGAGGATAGACATATTCGGAGGGGTATAAATGGGTGTAAAAGTATATAAGCCGACAACACCGGGAAGAAGGGGGATGACGGGCTTCACATTTGAGGAGATAACGAAGAAGGAGCCCGAGAAGTCCCTCCTCGTTCCCTTGAAGAAGAAGGCGGGAAGGAACAACACCGGGAAGATAACGGTGAGGCACAGGGGAGGCGGGCACAAGAGGAGGCTTAGGATAATAGATTTCAAGAGAGATAAGATAGGGGTGCCCGGGGTTGTGAAGAGCATAGAATATGACCCGAACAGGTCCGCAAGGATAGCTCTTATAGCTTATAAGGATGGGGAGAAAAGGTATATAATAGCGCCCCTCGGTCTTAAGGTTGGCGATGAGATAATGGCAGGACCCGATGCCGAGATAAAGCCCGGGAACGCTCTTCCCCTGAAGAAAATACCTCTCGGGACGCTGATACATAATATAGAGCTTCAGAGGGGCAAGGGCGGACAGCTCGTCAGAAGCGCAGGTTCATCCGCCGTCGTTGTTGGAAGGGAGGATAAATATGTTCATGTCAAACTCCCCTCAGGTGAGATAAGGAGAATCCATGAGGAATGCTATGCGACCATAGGACAGGTTGGGAATGTCGACCATATAAATATAAACCTCGGCAAGGCG
Organism: uncultured Dehalococcoidia bacterium; assembly: GCA_964617575.1. Classification (GTDB taxonomy): domain Bacteria; phylum Chloroflexota; class Dehalococcoidia; order SZUA-161; family CAYRBX01; genus CAZTWH01. Next base: position 1,593 of record CAZTWH010000066.1, on the reverse strand, counting down.
GGGAGGAAGAGATGGCTCGGCATAAGACCCACCGTGAGGGGTTCCGCCATGACGCCGAGGGATCACCCCCATGGAGGGGGTGAGGGGAAAGCACCCATAGGCATGCCCTGCCCCAAAACACCATGGGGCAAACCTGCAAGGGGCGTCAAGACGAGGAGGAATAAGAGGACGGATAACATGATAATAAAGAGGAGGAAATAATGGGAAGGTCCAAGAAAAAAGGACCTTTTGTCGACCCTAAACTCTTAAAGAAAGTCATGGAGGCTAAAAAGTCGGGCGATAAAGTTATAATAAAGACATGGTCGAGAGCATCCACCATAATACCGGAGATGGTCGGTCTCACGATAGCAGTCCATGATGGGAGAAGGCATGTCCCCATATATATAACAGAGAATATGGTCGGGCACAGGCTCGGTGAATTCGCACCAACAAGGACATTCCACGGACATCCGGTTAAGGGCGAAAGGGCTATCCAGATAAGGAAGAGGGGCAAGTGATGGAGGTAAAAGCTTCGGCGAGGTTCGTGAAGGGGTCAGCCCAGAAATACAGGCTCATACTCGACCTTATAAAGGGCAGGGGGGCGGGGGAGGCTATGGCGGTGCTCGAGAACCTCCCGAGCCCCAAGGCGAGGATAGTGTGGAAGGTCCTGAAATCCGCGATGGCTAATGCGGAGAACAACTACAACCTCGACCCCTCCAATATGAGGGTGATCAAAGCCTTCGCGGATGAGGGACCGAGGCTTTTAAGATTCAGACCAAAGGCGAGGGGGAGGGTCAACCCCATAAGGAAGAGGTATTCGCATATAACAATAGTTCTGGGGGAATAAATGGGGCAGAAAGTTCATCCCATAGGCTTCAGACTGGGAATTCACAAGGACTGGAAGTCGAGATGGTTTGATGAGAAGAATTATAAGGATATCCTCCACGAAGACCTCGCCATAAGAAAGTATATAATGGAGGAGTACAGGGATTGCTACATATCAAGGGTGGAGATAGAGAGGTGGACCAACGAGATAACTGTTATAATCCACACCGCAAGACCGGGTGTCCTTATAGGAAGGGGGGGGCAGAGGGTTGAGGAGCTTAGGGCTAAGCTTATGGAGATGACGGGCAAGAAGGTGAGGGTTGATATAAGGGACATCCCGAACCCCGAGCTCGATGCCTATCTTGTAGCGAGAAATATAGCTGAGCAGATAGAGAGGAGGGTTTCCCACAAGAGGGCTATGAAAAGGGCTGTCCAGAGGGCTATGGAGGCGGGTGCCAAGGGGATAAAGATAACGGTATCGGGAAGGCTCGGAGGAGCCGAGATAGCGAGGACGGAGAAGGAAATAGCAGGGAGCGTCCCCCTTCATACCATAAGGGCGGATATAGATTACGGATTCTATGAAGCCATAATACCTCAGGGCGTTATAGGTGTAAAGGTGTGGATATACAAGGGGGATGTCCCCTTGGGGAGGAGACATGCTTCAGCCGAGGCGAGTGAAGTATAGGAAAGCACAGAGAGGAACGATGGGGGGAATAGCCCTCAGGGGAAATAAGATCTCCTTCGGTGAATATGGGCTTATGGCTCTTGAGCACGGATGGATAACAGCGA
>CAZTWH010000065.1:0-5000 GCA_964617575.1 uncultured Dehalococcoidia bacterium | reverse complement strand
AGATGGTTTTCACGAGTATGGGGGATTTTTCATCTCGCTCGGTGACAATAGCGAGCGGTGCCGGATATAAGCTCCTCGGTGTTCCGGGGGAGGGGGAGCTTATCGGAAATGGGATATTTTTCTGTGCCGTATGCGATGGTCCCTATTTTGAGGGGAAGAGGGCATGTGTTGTGGGGGCGGGCGATACGGGCATAACGAACGCTCTATACCTTCTCAATTTCGCCCGCGAGGTTATAGTTATAGAGGCTCTTGAAAAGCCGACAGCATCGAGGAGCCTTCTTGAGAGGGCTCTCTCCGATGAAAGGATTTCCTTTCTTTTCTCAAAGAGAATCGAGGGTTTTGAGAGGGATGGGGAGGATGTTGTTGTTTGTGTGGGTGATGGTAGGGTAAAGGTGGGAGGTGTCATACTGTCCGCTGGTCTTTCTCCCAATACCGGGTATCTTCCATCGGATATTCTTGAGGACGGATGGGTTTTGACCGACGGGCTTATGAGGACAAAATTTCCCGGCGTCTTCGCCTGCGGGGATGTGAGGAAGAACTCCCCGAGGCAGATAATAACAGCTGTATCGGATGGCGCTGTGGCTTCTATCATGGCGCATAAATATTTAAGGGGGGATGATGGGTGAGATAGAAGTTTTTGTCCCTGTGGCTTCGGCTGAGTTTCGGGATATAGGTCTTGCGAGGAGGGGTGAGGTTAGAACCCTCGGTTTTCTCTGGAACGATAAGCCCAACGGGGATATACTCCTCAGGACCCTCGAGAAGCTCCTTAAAGATAAGCTCGGGGTCTCAAACACGATTTTCAGGAAAAAGCCCTTTGCGAGCTCGGGCGCCCCTGAGGATGTGATAGAGGAGCTCTCCGGTAAGAGCGACCTCGTGATACTCGCCGTGGGTGATTGTGGCTCATGCACATCTTGGCTAATACATGATGCCGTTGAGCTCGAGAAGAGGGGAACGCCTACGGTATCTATCCTCACGGATGAATTCTCATCCCTCGGGAAAATGGAGGCTCAAGCCCTATCCATGCCGAGATTGCCTACCGTAATAATACCCCACCCCGTAGGGGGTATAAAGGAGAGGGAGGTGGAGGATAAGGCTAAAAAGGCTCTCGGGGAGATATTAAAAGCCATGAAGGGGGAATGATGGAGAAGATAAAGGTTCCCGATGATGTTTTTGAAGTTAGCAGGATATTTTACGAGAGGGGGTGGACGGACGGTCTCCCGATAATACCTCCGACGGAAGATAGGGTCGAGAGGATGCTATCCGGGACGAAAAGAAAACCCGAGGAGGTGATAGGCGCAATACCGCCGAGGTGGGCTGAGGCTACGGTTATGAAGATAGCGATAAATGCCGTTATGGCCGGATGTGTCCCGGAGCATATGCCCGTTATAATAGCGGCTATAGAGGCGATGACGGAGCCCGATTTCAACCTTTACGGTGTTCAGGCTACAACCCACCCCTGCTCTCCCCTCCTCATAATAAACGGTCCCATAAGGAAGAAGCTCGGTATAAATTCCGGCTACGGAGCCTTCGGACCGTGTCTTTACGCCAACGCGGTCATAGGAAGGGCTATAAGACTCATCCTTTTAAACATAGGCGGCGGCATCCCGGGGAGGGTAGATAAGGCGACCCACGGACAGCCGGGGAAGTTCACATATGTTGTGGGTGAGAATGAGGAGGAGAGCCCATGGGAACCTTTATCCAAGGAGAGGGGATTTGATGGGAGCACCGTAACGGTCGTGGCTGCCGAATCCCCCCATAATGTTAACGACCACAGCGGAATAACCGCGGAGGGAATCCTGACGACCATAGCGGGGACGATAGCGTGTCAGGGCAACAATAATGTCCTCTACCGGGTGGGCGAGCCCCTAATAGTTATAGGACCCGAGCATGCGAAAACGATAGCAAATGATGGATTCACCAAAAGGGATGTTAAGGAGTTTATATTCGAGAGGGCTCGCATACCGAAGAAGGCTTTCTCAAAGGAACACAGGGAGCAGAGGTTCCCTGATATACCTGATGACGGCTATGTCCCCGTCGCTCAGAGCCCGGATGATATCATGGTTGTGGTCGTGGGGGGTGCGGGAAAACATTCCCTCGCTATACCCACCTTCGCGGATACAAAAGCGATAACAAAGCCCATAGCAGAGTAAGTCTATATCCCTATATCCTCCCGGAGGATATAGGATAGCTCCCTCAGAACCTTGAAAGCCTTCTCAACCATCCCCTCCTCATCGAACCCCCCCTCGCTTATACTCACACAGCACCTCGATGGGGCGAGGAGGGAATTTCTCGCCACCTCCTCCTTGGGCATCCCAGCCCTTTCGATGACATCCCAGTAGGAAAGAAGCCTCCTCGCAAGGGATTTCGCATCCTCCTTGAGAAGGGAGGGGTCTGTGGGAACTATACCCCATGCTATTACCCCTCCCCCTCTTATAAAATCCGCAACCCTCTCCCCGTATTCCGGATGGAGCTCTCCTATTTGAAGGGAATCGAAGGATAAAAGCTCTATACCGAGGTCGAGAAGATAGGGAAGATTCACATCGGCGCAGAGGTGAAGCCCCTTTATCCCATAAAACCTCGAGAAAAAGCTCCTCAAATCCTCCCTCGCCATCTCATCGTTATACCCCGAGAAGGCGCTGAAGACCCACCCCAGCCCGGGCTCATCCACCCACACGAAGGCGTTTTCGTTCTTCTCCTTAAGCTCCTCGAGCATAACATTTACCTTCCTCACGACAAAATCAAATAGAATCTCCCTCACATCATCATGGTATATAATGGGCTTCCCCTCCTCATTGAAAACCCTGAAACCAAAGCTTACAGGACCCGTAACCTGACCCCTTACCGCATAAAACCCGGAAAGGTCTCTCCCGAGGAAATCCTCATATACCTCCGAATAGGGATACCTCAGCCTGAAGAAATCATCATCAGCTTCAAAGTATTTATCAAGCTCCGATAAGAACTTCTCATGGCTGAAGTTTATCTTCTTCTCATCGAGGTCAAGGGATATCCCGGGGAAATTGGAGGATAGTTGAACATACATATCCTCATAGAAACTCCTCCTTGGAAGCTGGGGGAAGAAGGGTATATCGAGGCTGAAAGCGAGCTCAAGAGCCCTCCCCACATCTTTATGGGGCAATATCCCCATAGCGGTTGTCCTCAAATTCCCTTCCATTCAAATCCTTGAAAGCTTTTTGAGCAGGGGCTCGAGTTTGAAGACCTTGACGGCGTTCTCCCAGAGAACAGCCCTCTTGGTCTCCTCCCTTATCGGAAGTTCCAGGAACTCCTTCTTGCATCTCGTCATGCCGAATCCGTTCGTAGCCCACATTATCTTGTGCCTCAGCCTCCCGTCCATGAACTTTATTATATCCTCATCGAGGTCCTTGGGATAATACGCCCCTATATTTCCGTAAACATTGGGGTGTCTCCACATCATTGAAAGCCACTCATGAATCCATGGCCATCCCGTATGTGTTAGGACGAGCTTAAGCTCGGGGAAATCTATAGCAACCTCATCAACATTCATCGGATGACCCATCCAGCTTGGGAGAGGCTCGGCGGAATGCCCCACCTGCATACAGCACGGTATATCGAGCTCTATGCACTTAATATAAAGGGGATAGAGCTTCTTATCATTGAAGGATATGCCGAATGTTATCGGATGAATCCAGACATACTTGAACCCGTAATCCTTAACAGCCCTCTCTATCTCCTCAAGGCTCTCCTTTATCCTGAAGGGGTTATAACCCGCACCTCCGACTATCCTCCCGCCCGACTTCTCTATAAGCTCAGCCATCTTCTCGAGAGAGTAATGACCCATCTCCTTCTGCTCCCTCCATGACCACATGACCATCTGGTCCATAAGGACAAGGTCAACACCTATCTCATCCATCTCAGCAAGCATATCCTCGACGGAAGCCTTCGAAAGACCCGCTAAAACCTTCCACTCCTCCCCCTCCTTTATCCCGAGCCTCTTCATAACCCCGCTGAATGTGGTATGAGCCATCACCTTGAACTCGTAATGTTCAAAGAGAGGCTTTAAAAGCTCGGGCTCGCAGTAAAAAGGTCTGCACATACTATCTATAGCCCTGTAATCCTTTAGCTCCGCCATCTTCCCCCCCTTATGGTGTCTTTATTTTTATAATACAAAAATCGGGATTAATTGCAACTTTACCCCTCTCGTCCTATAATTTTTAGGATGAAAATCTTCGGGACATCGGGTATAAGGGGAAGGGTTGATTTTCGGCTCCTTGATATCTCGTTGAGGGTCGGGGTTATAGTGGGCGATTTGTATTCAAGGGTTGTTGTCGGCTGGGATACGAGGACATCAAGCCCTTCCCTCAAAAACGCCCTTATTTCGGGTCTCCTCGCTTCGGGCTCGGAGGTGTGGGTTGCGGGTGAGGTCCCGACGCCGACCATAGGCTATATAGCGAGGAATTTCGAGGCGGGGATAGTGATAACAGCCTCCCATAACCCTCCCGAATATAACGGCATAAAGCTTTTAAACAGAGACGGCTCAGCTTTCTCCGAAGATGAGAGGGGGAGGGTGGAGGAGCTTTTATCAAAAAAGCCCGAGGTAAAATCTTGGGAGAATATGAGCTCGGAGAAATTCTATTCGGGCGCTATAGAGGAGCATATGGAGAGGATAGAAAGAGATTTCGGGAAGGTGAAGGCAAAGGTTGCTCTCGATTGCGGGTGCGGTGCCGGCTCTCTTATAACGCCCTACCTTTTGAGGAGGCTTGGATGTAAGGTTGTGGCGATAAATTCCCATCCCTCGGGCTTTTTCCCGAGGAGCATGGAGCTTTCGGGGGACCTTGATGAGCTGTCCCAGGCGGTGAGGATGGTGGGTGCCGATGTTGGCATAGCCCATGATGGTGATGCCGACAGAATGATGGCTTTGGATGAGAATGGAAGGCTCATAAGCGGTGATAAACTTTTATTCATATTGGCGAAGGAGCTAAAAGCGGAGAGAATAATAACAACGATCGACGCATCCATGGTTC
>CAZTWH010000064.1:703-5003 GCA_964617575.1 uncultured Dehalococcoidia bacterium | reverse complement strand
TTCCTATGGAAGATACTAAAGGAGGCTCTCTCTGTCAAAAACTTGCACATGGGGTGTGCTTATATAACAGGAAGCATAGGAACTGCCCTTATCGTTGTGGACATTTCGGACCCTACGGACCCAAAACAGGTATTTTCGTATCCCGGGATGGGCGCAGGGAACATCTGTATAGTGGACAGCTTGGCATATGTCACGATGAGCAGAGGAATTGGAGACTATGCGGTCGAGGTCCTCGATATATCGAACCCCTCCGATCCGAAGAAGATAGGAGAATACGGGCCCTCCAGTGGTAAGATAGAAGATATCACCATCTCCGGAAGGTATATGTACGGGATCGGCTCCCACATTTTTGGCGGCGAACATTACTTCGATTTTTATGTAGTGGATGTTACGGACCCCTCGTGTCCCAAGCAGGTAGGTTATCTATCGATGCCAGTGGAAGGGAGCATCATCATTCCTCGAGGGGTTTATGTCTTAGGAAATTATGTCTATGTAGGGACTTACAGTATCTGGGTTATAGACATATCCGATCCCTCCAACCCGATCTACCTTGGGAGAAGTTCTATGGGTTCCGGTGCAGGCTTTTATGGCTATGGTAATTATCTTTATGTTTTGGGAGGTACTGATGGGTTGTATATCCTTAGGATAGGTGAAGCCACCTATATAGGGGAAGATCAAGGGGGTCTGCCAGAAAGCTTCAGCTTAGGACAGAATTATCCCAATCCCTTCAACAGGGGAACTGTCGTAAGGTTTCAAGTTCCTGATGACACCAGGGTCTCCCTCAAGGTCTACGATCTATTGGGGAGGGAGGTCAGGACTTTGGTAGAGGGGAGATTGGGAGCAGGAGAGTATGAGGTTTTCTGGGATGGAAGGGACAAAGGAGGGAGGCCAGTTGGAAGTGGTGTGTATCTCTACAGGCTTAAGGGGGGAAGGTATAGCGAGGCTAAGAGGATGTTAATCTTAAGATAAGGGAGTAGGAGGCAGGTATTTCTGCTTTCCAGGGCAGTCATCTGGAGGATGGCCTTAGGCACCTGATTTCCCGGGGGTCCGGTGTCTGGGTTGTCCTCCGTAACCAGGAAAGGAGGTGAGGAATAGGACTTTCAGGACCCCGAGGGAGAAGTTGAAGGCAGCGAGGCTAAGGAGCATCCGTATATCCCTGAGGAGGTGAGTAAGATGAAGTTCCGCAAGGTGCTCACGAGGAGAACAGGGGAAGTAGAGATCAGGGGGCATTGCATCGACGACACCGCCTCCTGCGATGAGACCTCTGTCGACTCCTGCGTACATACGGACACAGCTGGGTGCATCGTACTCTCTACCGATATCTGCGAGTATGACTTCGCCCGTTGCAGCTACGGGGCAACTGACGAGTGTTCGTCCGACTACGTAGGATGCACCCTTGGTGCCTATGATTACTGTGTCCACGATGTATCTTAATCAGCACACAAGGGACGGTGGGGGGAGGTCTTCCTCTCCCCACCACAAGCCCCTACAGATAGGAGGTAGAGCTGAGATGAGACAGCTCCTAATTATCAGCATTCTCTCGTTCGTCCCGTATCTGCGCGCCCGATCTGAGGAGCCTATAAGCCTGGTCTCCGTTACGCTTCAGGGGCGCATAAGCCAGGTGTTTGTGAAGGATAATCTTTGCTATGCAAGCAGGGGAGGAGAGCTTCTGATATTGGATGTATCGGAGCCTTCCAAGCCCAAGCTCAGGGGAAGCATCATGGTCCCTGGCATAATAAGGGACATCTATGTATCGGGTCACTACGCCTATGTTATAGAAAACAAAGGGAGATTGAGAATTATAGACATCTCGGATCCCGATGACCCGAAACGGGTGGGCTCATACGATGTAGGAGATTTCCCATATGCGATATGCGTGATAGATAGGATAGCCTATGTTGTTACACTATCCGCCTCACCTGTGGGAGGCTGGCTCAGGATGGTGAACATCTCGAACCCGAGCAGGCCGAGGCTGGTAGGTTCCTATGACTTCGGAATACACGCTGTTGACGTACAGGTGGCAGGTAGTTTAGCATATGTTGGCACAACAGATGGGCTTAGGATAATAGATGTCTCGGATCCGAGCAGACCAGAGGAGGTGGGGTCCTATCGCCCAGAGGGAGTCCCTTTGGTAGCGGATGTCTATGTGGTCGGCGATCTGGCATATATTGCCACTGCACCTCATCCTCCAGAAGGCAAGTTCGAGATAATCGATGTTAAAGATCCGAGCAAGCCCGAGAAGGTAGGGGAGATGCCAGTTCCGAAGATAGTGACCGAGGTATCAGTTTCAGGTGGTTATGCTTACCTTGTCGTTCCAGGCAAGAAGGTTAGCATAGTTGATGTATCCGATCCTTCATCTCCTGAAGAGGTAGGATATCTTTATTCCGATGTGAACGACATTCAGGTATCGGGGGGTTTTGTCTACCTTGCTTGTTTGGAGCAGGGTATGATGGTAGTTGATGTATCCGATCCTTCATGGGCCAAGGTCATAGGTGTCTATAGGACGGGGGATGAGGTTCATGGTGTGTATGTTGCAGGAGGTTATGCTTATGTTGCTTATGGTTTTTCTGGTTTGAGAGTGTTGGATGTGACGGATCCATGTTCTCCTGAGGAGGTAGGATTTTTGAGGAGGGAGAGGGAGGGAAGGTTCGATGTTGGTGGTAAGGTGGAGAGTGTTTGGGTGAGAGGGGGTTATGCTTATCTTTTGGAGGTAGGGGGAGGGTTTTCTGTGGTAGATGTTTCTGATCCTTTGTATCCTCGGAGGGTATGGTTTGGTAGTTTGCATGAGGGTTATGGAGGTCGTTATGCTCAGGTTAGGGTGGTGGGTAACTATGCTTATGTCATAGGTTCTCCCGATGGCCTTACTATATTGGATGTATCCGATCCCTCAAGCCCTCGCTTGATATCTTCATATAAGAGTCCAACCGGCAATGTACCCATGTTGAGGAACTGTGCATACCCTACAGGTATGATTTATTCCGCTTTATATAGCGATATATTCATATCAGGTAATTTCGCATATCTTGTGAGCAAGAGGGGTTTAGAGGTTTTGGATGTTTCGGATGTTTTTCATCCTGTAAGGGTGGGGGTATATGAGCCTGGGGATGAGATGGTCAATGTCTTCGTGTCCGGGAGATATGCATATCTTGCTGGTCAGGTTTTCCCAGAGCTACTTACATTCCATGTGGTAGATATTTCGGATCCTTCACAGCCCAAGCAGGTAGGTTACCTCTCTAAGCCAAGAGCCTCTCTCGAGCCTTCCCTTCTTCGCGGTCTGGAGGTACAAGGAGATTATGCCTATGTGAGGGAGTTGGGAGCACCTAAGGATGCTTTGTGGGTGATAGACGTTTCGGATCCATCGCATCCTACAGAGTTCGGACGCTTCGAGTTTCCTGGGACAGATTACACTGGCAGTAACAATCGTCAAAGTTTGTTCATGAGTGATGGATACATCTATGTTGCGAACTATTCAGCAGGTCTTTACATCTTCAGATCAAACCTGTGGGCGCCGACTGCTGTAGAAGAGCAGGAAACTTCAGAGCCGAGGCAAGTTAGCTTGGGAGGTAACTATCCGAATCCTTTCAACAGGGGGACGGTGATAAGGTTTCAGGTTCCTGATGATGGTAGGGTTTCCCTTAAGGTTTACGACTCATTGGGGAGGGAGGTTAGGGTTTTGGTGGAAGGGAGATTAGGAGCAGGAGAGCATGAGGTTTTCTGGGATGGTAGGGACGAAGGAGGAAGGCCAGTTGGAAGTGGTGTGTACCTTTACAGGCTTGAGGGGAAGGGATGGGGCAAGGCTAAGAAAATGGTGCTCTTGAGGTAGAGAGGAGGGAGCTATGGGGAAGAGGTTGCTCTACTTAGCGTTCTCGCTTTTTCTGCTTGTCCCTCAGGTCGAGGCGAGCTCGGACTATATGGAGGCCGAGGCAGAATACTGGAAGATGATGGCCCGGAGGTTTCCGAGGAAGCTAGCGAAGAGGGCCGAAGCCTCCCCCATAGATGCGATCCACTACAACGTATCGGTCAGGATATTCCCATCCGAGGGATACTTCACCGGAAGGACCGAGCTTATATTCAAAAGCAAGGTGGAGGGGCTTAAGGAGCTGACGCTCTATTTGGACGAGGCGAGCATAGAATATGTGAGGGATGGGGATGTAGACCTTACCTACTCCTACATCGATTCCACAGGGGAACTTGTGATAGACTTCGGAAACCTTCCCGAATTTCCCGGAAGGGACGAGATCGACACCCTTGTGATAAGCTACGAAGCCGGGGTTCCGGAGTACGGAAGGAGGGTCGGGGC
>CAZTWH010000064.1:0-693 GCA_964617575.1 uncultured Dehalococcoidia bacterium | reverse complement strand
TGATTTCGCCCAAGGTGACGTACTTCGCCTGGAACTTATGGTACCCGTTTACGGGCTACCGGGTGGAACGGGACAGGGCCACCTTGAACATAGACATCACTGTCCCCTCCGGCCAGACTGCCTTGACCAGCGGGAGGCTTGCGGAGGTCGTTGAGAACCCCGACAGCACCGTCACATTCAGGTGGGTTTTGGATTTTCCGATACCAGGGCCTGCGAGTCTTACGGCTGCCCCGTATGTGAAGACGTCGATACCTTACGAGGATATATCGATAGATGTGTATACGTTTCCCGGAGATGAAGGCCACGCCCAGGAGATAGCGGAGGAAGTGAGAGATATAATTGATTTCTATTCCTCCATGTTTTACCCCTATCCCTTCGGCAAATTCGCGGTAGCTGAGATAGATGAGGCCTACGGTGGGGGCTATGGAGCGCAGTCGCTCCTTTGTCTCCTCGAAGCCTTCTTCAGGACCGGCCTGACCCAGAGGAACGTGAAGATCCTGGCCCACGAGGCAGCGCATCAGTGGTGGGGGCATATGGTCGGGTTCAAGGACCTATACGCAGGAGGAACGTGGCTCAACGAAGGTTTCGCAGAGTACTCGTGCTTACTCTATTTAGAGCATAAGTACGGGAAGGAGGTTATGTTAGAAAATCTCCGGGAGAAACCAGTCCTATTGTTTTCTTCTCAAATAAGTT
>CAZTWH010000063.1:0-5084 GCA_964617575.1 uncultured Dehalococcoidia bacterium | reverse complement strand
CTATCTTTATTGAGAGCTTTGTTTTTCCTACCGCGGTTGGTCCGATGATGACGATGAGCTTCAAAAACCCTTCACCTCCGCCGTCCTCCTCACTATCCCGAGAAATTCTTCTGACCTGAGGCTCGCCCCCCCAACGAGGGCTCCGTCTATCTCCTCGTATCTAACAAATTGAGCTATGTTATCCTTATTTACGCTCCCCCCGTATAAAACCCTCACATCCCTCCCCAAGACCTCCCTTATAAACTTAATAGCCTCAAGGGCATCCTCTCCTCTTGCGGGAACTCCCGTTCCTATTGCCCATACGGGCTCATAGGCTATGGTTATGGAGGCATCTATATCCCTTAAAGAGCCCTCAAGCTGAGATTTTATAACTTCAAATGCCCTCCCCTCCTTCCTATCCTCAAGCCTCTCCCCGACACACAGAATAGGCTTTATCCCGTGCTCGAGAGCCTTTCTGACCTTCCTGTTTATCATATCGTCATCTTCCTTGAAATAAAGCCTTCTCTCGGAGTGCCCCAGTATCACATACTCGCATATATCCTTTATCATGATGGGGGAAACCTCTCCCGTAAATGCTCCCTCATCCTCATGGTATATATTCTGGGCTCCGAGCTTTATGGGAGAGCCCGATATAACCCTTTTCACCTCGAAGAGGAAGGGGAAGGGGGGGAAGATGGCTACCTCTATATCGTCCGAAAGCCCCTCCTTTATCTCCCCCGCGAGCTTTAAAGCTCTTTCGAGGTTTAAATTCATCTTCCAGTTTCCGGCTATCAAAGGTCTTCTATGCTCCATATTTCTTTAACCTCCTTGCATGGGCTAAAACAAGGGGCATGACATCCACACCCCTTATTCTGTAACCCGAAACCCCCCTTTCAGAAAACCCGCTCGCCCCCGAGGGCATGGCGTTTTTGGAAAATATTATGAATGGAACGGGATGCCATGAATGGGATTTTAAAAGGGAAGGAGTTGAGTGGTCAGAGCCTATGATGAGGACATCGGGCTCAAGTTCGAGGATGGGGGGTATAAGGCGGTCGACCTCCTCTATAACCCTAACCTTCCCCGAGAAATCCCCATCCTCACCGAACTTATCCGCCTCCTTTATATGGATGTAGAAGAAGTCATATTCTTTGTATTTTCGCCTCAGAGTATCTATAATCTCCCCTTCCGCTACATCCATTCCGAGGATTCTTGATATTCCCTTGTACATGGGGTATGAAGCTATCGCGAGGGCTCTCAGTTTGTATCTCTCGCCGAAACTCTCTATACGAGGAAGCTTTGAAGCCCCCCTGAGGATCACCATGTTGGCGGTCTTGCCCTTCAATATATCCTTAGCCTTATCTATAAATCGCCTTAAAATCTCGGATGTCTTTTGAGCATGGGGGGAAAGGGGTCTCGGGTCCCTCGGGGGGAGACCGTTCCTCTGAGGGTCCGTGTCCTCAACCTCGGGGCTTAAACCCTCCCCCCTTAAAACAAGCCCGAATCTGTGCTCCTTAACATGAAGAACCTCTATATGAGCCCCCTCTATCTTTATATCCTTAAGAGCCTTCACAAGCTCACACGCCTCCTCGTCGCTTATCCTCCCAGCCCTTCTGTCAACTATCCTCCCATCCCTCACGACACAGAGATTTCCCCTCAGGGCTATATCATCCTTCGAGAGCTCAAAGCCTTTCCCCAGAACCTCAAGAACACCCCTCCCGAGCTCATACTTAAATGGGTCATACCCGAAAAGGGCAAGATGCCCGGGACCGCTTCCCGGGGTTATCCCGGGAGATATGGGGTCCACAAGACCCGTCATGCCCCTCTTTGCGAGTTCATCCATATTGGGCGTCCTCGCCTCCTCGAGCTCCGTCCTCCCCGTATCAGGGCTCGGAAGACCACCGAGACCATCTATAACAAGAAATATTATTTTCGTATCCCCCGCTTCTACAATCCTTTCTATCATTCCAGAACCTCTATCCCCGGAAGGGTTCCCTTCGCTATAAACTCAAGCGTGGCACCCCCACCAACGGATATGTATGTGAAATTATAACCCTCCTTCCTCACAAATTCAGCCGTATCCCCTCCCCCAACTATGCTCATCCCCTTCATCTCGGATATGGCGGAAGCTATAGCCCTCGTCCCCCTGGAAAAAGCATCTATCTCAAAAACACCCATGGGTCCGTTCCAGAAAACCGTCCTCGCACCCTTTATCTTCTCGGAGAAAAGCTCTATCGTCCTCCTCCCTATATCCATTATGTAAAAACCCGGGGGCACTTTATCCACAGGGACTTCCATAACATCCTCCCCCTCACCGAACTTTCTTGATACGACCACATCCACGGGGAGGAGAACCCTGCCGAGGAGCTTTTTAGCGAATTCAACATCCCCGTCAAACTTTGATTCCCCTATCTCCAAGCCTTTGGCTTTCAAAAAAAGAGAAGCCATGCCACCGCCTATCAATATGAGGTCGGCTGTATGGAGGAGCTTCTCCAGAACCTCAGCCTTATCCTTTATCTTCGCGCCCCCTATAACCGCTATGAAGGGCTTTTCGGGGTTTTTTACAAGTTTTCTGAGATTCGAAACCTCTTTCTCGAGGAGGAATCCTGCATAGGAGGGGAGGAGTTTCGCTATGCCGTAAACCGAGGCATGAGCCCTGTGGGAAACGGAGAAGGCATCGTTTACGAATATATCGGCAAGATTTGCGAGTTTTTTTGAAAATTCGGGGTCATTTTTTTCCTCCTCGGGGTAAAATCTTATATTTTCGAGGAATAAAGCTTCGCCGTCCTTGAGCCTTCTCACCTCCTCCTCGACCTCCTCCCCTATGCTATCCCTTAGGGCTTTAACGGGAAGCTCTATTATTTTTGACAGCTCCCTTGCTACGGGTTCGATTCTTAAAGACTCGACAACCTTTCCACCGGGTCTTCCGAGGTGGGAGCAGAGGATGAGTTTCCCCTTCCTATCCAGGATATATCTTATTGTCGGGACTGATGCCTCTATTCTGAAGGTATCGAGAACCTTTTTTGTCCTCTCATCGAACGGGACATTGAAATCAACCCTTAAAAAAACCCTTTTTCCATTTATATCGGCTTCCCTTATGCTCCTCATCTTCCCTCCAGTTTGCTTTTTATTGATTTAGCCTCCCGGAAGGCTTCGGGGGATGCCGTATGGGGAGGTTTCCCCTCCATATCAGCCTTTATAAGCCTCTCATCAAACTTTATAAAGCCAAGAAACTGGAGGGGGATGCTTTCCTTGAGAAATGAGGCTTCATCCCCCCTTATTTTGTTCCCGACCGCATATACCTTATTTATGCCGAGGTCGCGGGAGAGCTCCTTTACAGCGAGGGCTGTCTCTATGCTCCTCCTTCCGGGCTCCACGACGACTATAAGGGCGTCAACGCCGCGGGCTGTCCCCCTCGTGAGGTTCTCGACGCCGGCATCCATATCCATCACAACAACCTCCCTCGACCTCAGGACGAGGTGGGAGAGAAGGCTTCTAAGGAAAGCACTCTCCGGGCAGAAACATCCCTCCCCACCCCTCTTCACCTTCCCCATGAGGATGAACCTCAGCCTCCCCTTCTTGAGGGAAAACCTCTCAGGTATATCATCAACCTTCGGGTTAAGCCTGAAGACGCCACCCGTTATACCCGTTCTCTCCCTTATAATCTCATCGAGTTCAGCTATAGGCTTTAGGGATGAAAGCTCATCTTTCGAGAAACCCAGAGCTTCGCCGAGGTTTGAATCGGGATTGGCATCGACGGCTATGACATCCTTCCCGTCCTCGAGGAAGGCGTAGCAGAGAAGGGAAGACAGAGTAGTCTTCCCGACGCCCCCTTTGCCTGCTATCGCGAGTTTCAATTCACCCCCTTATAAGCTTGTTCATAAGCTCGTATATATCATCCCTCGCCTGAGAAGGGGGGAGGTTTTTAAAAAGCCCCTCTATCGCCCTTTCAAGATAGTGGAGGGATAGCTCGTAGGAACCTCCCCTCCCCTCCATAATATCGTTTTTTATCTGATAAGCTATCCCGAAATCGTATCCGAAATCTCCGGAGCCCCCGCCCCCGAAAAGGAGACCGAGCTCGAAGGATAAAAAAAATAATGAACCCGTTTTTTTTCTCGCTATCTCTATGTATTTATCGGGGTTATCGCCTTTATAGCTGAGGTCATCAAACTGACCCTCCGACATCATTATGGAGACCTCGTCTATGAGGGGGAGGGCTTTTTTAACCCTCTCGTCCTTCATCCTCAGGATAGAAAGTCTGCTCAAAGCGTGAAGGGCGTCTCCCGCATTTATGGCGTGGGGTATTCCGAACTTTTTCCACAAAGAAGGTTTTCCCCTCCTCACCTCATCCCCATCCTCTATATCATCGTGGACGAGGGAGAAATTGTGAAGAAGCTCGACGGAGGATGCCACCGGTATAATATCCTCCCAGTTTCCACCGGAAGCCTCGCATGAAAGGAGGCAGAAGATAGGTCTCACCATCTTCCCCCCCATTGTGTAAAGGAGAATCTCCTTGAGCGGGGAGGACAATTTGGAAAAGAGGCTCTCTATATCTTCCCTAACCCTTCTTTTTAAGGGTTCCAAATTCCTCATCCTCTATAGCCTTTATCTTCCCAACCCTCCTCTCGTGTCTTCCCCCCTGAAATTCAGCCTCCAGAAAAGCTCTCGCTACCTCCCTCGCAAGCCTCGAGCCTAAAAGCCAGCCTCCGAGACATAAGACATTGGCGTCGTTGTGCTCCCGAGCCTTCCTTGCCGTGAATGGGTCAAGGCAGAGGGCTGCCCTTATTCCTTTAACCTTGTTTGCGACTATGCTCATGCCTATGCCGGTCCCGCATATAAGGATGCCGAGGTCGTATTCACCACTCATAACACCTTTCGCCACCGTATATGCTATATCAGGATAGTCAACGGAGCCCTTATCGAAACACCCCACATCCTCATATTCATGACCGAGCTCTTCCAGAAGACCTTTTATCTCTTCCTTCAGGTCAAATCCCGCGTGGTCGGAGCCTATTCCTATACGCATCTCTTATTTAAAAATTTAAGACCACCCCTTATCTTTGTCAATCCCTCATATAACCCTTCTGAGCCTCGGATTTGGTGTTACT
>CAZTWH010000062.1:0-5149 GCA_964617575.1 uncultured Dehalococcoidia bacterium | reverse complement strand
TTATTAAAGCCTCCTTATCCATATTGTTAAGTCCACCTTAATATTTTATATAACTTTGATTTACTTGTCAAGCAATTAGCTCTTCTGATTTATGCTTTTCCTACTCTTGTAGTGGATGGTGGTTTTTGTGCTCCTGATCATCCCTGAGGGCTTCCGAGCGTCTCACGAGGGATGAGAGGGCGAGGACTGCCTCATGGGGCGAGGCATAGCATACTGAATTTATCCTCCCGAGTTCCGACGAGATTCTCCCCTCGAGGTCGAGGTCTGCGAAGGGGATTTCGGATGCCACAAATATGGGCTTCCTGTAGAGGGAGATGAGATCTTTTATGCGCTTGAAGAATTTTTTAAGTTCGTTTGGGATTTCCTTTTTAAGGAGGTTTCTCCATGTTGGTATATCGCTCTTTATAGGGCGGGTGAGCTCTTGGGGGAGGATCGGGACTATTCCGAGGATGATGAGGGCATCTATGGCGGGACACTTGAGGAGTATTTCTGCACATCTAAGTACTGCTTCCCTTTCCGTCCCGGCTACGAGGTCGACGGGATTTCCCCTGTTCCACCAGGGAGGGAGGATTTTATCGAGCTTTGAGAGGACATTCTCCGGGAGGGATGTGACCTCGAGTCCCATCTTCGAGCATGCGTCTGCTGCGAGGACACCCCATCCTCCCCCTCCTGTTATTATTCCGACCCTTCTTCCCTTCGGAAGGGGCTGATCGAGGAAAGCCGTTCCCATTACTATTAGCTCATCTATATCCCTCGCCCTCACAATGCCTGACTGACGGCAGAGGGCGTCAAAGAGAATATCGGAGCCCGCAAGGGATGCCGTATGGGAGAAGGCTGCCTTCGCCCCCTCAGGGGTCTCTCCTCCCTTAAGCACCACCACGGGCTTTTTCCTATTTACCTCCCTCGCCACCCTCAGAAATCTCCCCCCATCCCTTATCCCCTCTATGTAGAGGAGGATGACCTTGGTACCCGGGTCGTCCGCAAGATATTCGAGGTAGTCCTCATAGGTGAGGACAGCCTCATTCCCGCTGCTCACATATTTGCTTAAGCCCAGCCCCCTGCAGGTTATGCGCCTCACTATTGATGTCGCCACATTCCCGCTCTGGGAAATGACAGCTACGGGACCGGGGGGAGGGAAGATGGGTGGCATAACGGAGTAAAGCTTTATGGACGGATTCATTATGCCGTTACAGTTTGGTCCCACGACGAGCATCCTTCCTTTCGTTAGCTCCGCCATGGCTTTTTGAAGCTTCTCCCCCTCCCTTCCTATCTCCGCAAACCCCGCTGTTATCACAACACCCGCCTTTATCCCCTTCTCAACAGAATCCCTTAAAACCTCTATAACGGATGTAGGGGGAACAACTATGACAGCAAGCTCCGGAACCTCCGGTATCTCCTTTATGCCCGGGTAGGCGGAAAGCCCCAGAATCTCCCTTTCCTTGAGATTCACCGGATAAATCTTGCCCTCAAACCCTCCCCTTATGAGGTTGAGAAGTATCCTGAATCCCCATTTATCGGGATTGTTTGAAGCCCCGACAAATGCTATGGACTTCGGTTTGAAGAGGAGTTCAAAGCTCTCCCTTAAACCTCCCATCCCTTCAAGTTCCCATTCCAACCCCTGTGGGGGCTGCTTACTTTTATATTATACCGCCTCTCCGCGCGGGCTTGAGGAGGGAGGCTAAGATGATGGCTATAAGCGTTGAGAGGGCGCATATGAGCATCATGTAATCATAGGACCCGGTGATATCGAAGACAAACCCTCCGAGGTAGGGACCCATAGCTACTCCTATTCCTGCTATTGTATTCATAAGACCGAGGATCGCCCCCGTAGCCCTGATTCCGAAATAATCGGCGGGGAAGGCTCCCACCGTGCCCGTCCATCCCCCTGAGCCGAAGCCGAAGATCAGAGCGAATATGAAAAGCATCCAGAGATTCCTTGAGAAGAAAAGCCAGATTATCATGGCGAGCTGGATGGAGAGGGAGATAATGAAAATCCTCTTCCTCCCGTATTTATCCGAGATAAAGCCTGCTCCTATGCGCCCTCCTATGCTTCCCGCCCCTATCACGCTCGCGAGGATTCCGGCCTGAACGATGGATATGCCCCTATCGGTCAGGAGAGGGACGATGTGCACGAGGACAGCCCAGAGCGCCATAGCGGTGAACATCCAGGACAGGCAGAATTGCCAGAAGGTGGGTGTTTTTATTGCTTCGGATAGGCGAAATCCCTCCGGGGAGCCCGACTCATGAGACTCAAAGGGAGACCTCCTCATCAGGATTGTTATGGGTATGAAGGTGGCGAGGGGTATTATCCCGATGATTATATAAGCCATCCTCCACCCGAGGGATGATATGAGCCATGCGCTCAGGGGCGAGAATGCTAGGGAACCAGCCCCTATTCCCGCCGCCGTAAGTCCAACCGCAAACCCCCTCCTCTCCACAAACCAGCGGGAGACGGTCGCAACGGAAGGCGTATAGATGGAGGCGACCCCGAAGGAAAATAAAAATCCGTAAAAAAGATAGAGCTGCCATACGGATTTTATAAAGCTCATAAGGATCATGGAGAGAGCGAGGAATGTCCCAGCCATAGCCATAACGGGTCTGGGTCCGAACCTGTCGGCGAGTCTTCCGGTGAGGAAGGCGAGGAATGTGTGAACTATCCCGTACATGCTGAAAGCTCCCGCAGTGACCGAACGGCTCCACCCGAATTCAAGGGCTAAGGGCTTGAAGAAGACGCTATAAGAGTGAACAAGCCCGTATCCTATCATATTGGCAAGGAAAGCCATTCCCACTACAACCCATCGGTAATGGGAAGCCTTTGGCTGGGAGGAATAATCCCTCACCTTCCCTTCTCCTCGCCCGATTTTTCATCTTTTACCATAAACCCTTTTGCTTACGCTTGTCAAAAGGAGGGATTCACATCAAGGCAATCAGCCCCTTAGACCCTGAAGTATGGGGATTTATTCCTCCCTCTCGAGCATTTTGAGGCTGTAGAGTTTTGTTATATCGGAGGGGGTGATTATTCCCACGAGCTCTTTTGGGCTCTCCCGCGATACCACCGGGAGATGGCTTATATCGTACCTCGTCATCTTGCTCATAGCTTCGAACAGACTCTCATCCGGGTATGTTACTACGAGGTCCCGGCTCATTATATCGCTTACCTTTATTTCCGCCCTTTTGGAGGGTGGTATGGGGGCTATATCGAGGGTTGCGACTATACCGACGAGGGAGCCGTTCTCGATTACCGGAAGGGCGTCCACTTTAAAGCTTTTGAGTATATCCCCTGCCTCAAGGGCTGAGGCGTTTGGGGAGATGGTGATGGGGTTTTTGGACATCGCTTCCCTTACGGATAGACTCTGGAGCAGGGGTATATAGTATTCGGGTCTGTGGGCGGGGGATTCAGCCCTTGTGGGAACCTGGCTCTCATATATGGAGTGTTTTCCCGTCAGTATATAGACTATTGCTACTGATAGCATGGATGGGACGAGCATGGTATATTCCCCTGTCATCTCGCTCACCATGAGTATTACCGCGAGGGGTGCTTTGGCTATTCCTCCGAAGAGGGACATCATTCCCACGATCACGAAGGCTGATATGGAATCAGGGGTTATGAAGGGCATAAACCTGTGGAGCAGCCACCAGAGGCTACCTCCGAGCATGCCTCCTATGAAAAGCCCGGGGGCGAACACCCCTCCGCTTCCCCCGGAGCCTATTGAGAGGCTTGTGGCAAGTATTTTAGCCGGGATAAGGGTCGCCATGATCCAGAGGGGGAGGGAAGTCGTATCCCCGTTTATGGCGAGCTGAAGCCATCCGTATCCAACCCCGAGCACCTGTGGGAGGAAGAGGGCTATAATTCCCGTTCCAAGCCCACCCATTGCTGACTTTAAGCTCAAGGGGAGGCTCAGCCTTCTGAACAGATTTCTCACTCCGTAGAAGGTCCTCGCATATACTATTCCGAGGATGGCGCATGCTATTCCGAGGAGGATATAGGAAAGGAGCTCCTGCGGTCTCTGGAAGTAAAGGGAGGGGGCTTCAAATATTCTCCCCCATCCGTGCCAGACGCAATATATACTGTATCCTACAACGGAGGCTATGAAGGATGGGAGGAGAGCTTCCGTTTCAATATCCCTTCTGTAGAGTATGCTCGCCCCCAGAATAGCTCCTCCGAGGGGGGCTTTGAATATGGTTCCTATCCCCGCCCCTATTCCGACCGCGAGGGCTATCCTCCTCTCCTTCGGGGATAGCTTGAAGAGCTCGGAGACAAGGGAGGCAAGACCGGCAGACACCTGTGCTATAGGACCCTCCCTTCCCGCGCTTCCTCCCGAACCTATGGTTATAGCCGAGGCTATAAGTTTAAGGAGGGGTATCCTTCTCCTTATCCTCCCCTCCTTCCTGTGGAAGGCGTCTATCGCCGCATCCGTTCCATGTCCCTCAGCCTCCGGGGCGAGCTTCTCGACTATAAGCCCGCTTATAAAACCCCCGAGGGTGGTGATGAGTGGTATAGCCCATAGCCTTTTTATCGAGGATAGTATAAGCTCTCCTTCGCCGGAGGGGGGTGTAAATCCTGCTCCCAAGCCCAGAAAAAGATAGGTTGCGTATTTAAGGAGGAGGGTAAAGGCGATAGCGCCTGCTCCGCTGAATATCCCTATAAGGGTGCCGAGGAGAACCCATTTCTTAAGGTAATCAATTCCGAGAGGCGTGGGAAACTTAAGGTGCGAAGTTCTCATCCTCCAATATTAATTTTAAATCATACTTCTTTAGATGTCACGATTTACCGTTTACCGCCGGCCTCTGCTTCTATCCCGCTGAAGTAGGGGAAATTTAAGAATATCTTCGGGGAGCTTTTTCCCTTTTTCATGTGTCCTTGAATTCACCGAGGGGGAATTCTTTTATCACTTTTTCCTCTATGAATCTCACCGCCTCTACGGGGGACATCCTCCAGTCGGGGGGGCATGGGGATAGAATCTCGACAAAACTTAGCCCTTTTCCTTCCATCTGCTTTGTGACCGCTTTTTTGACATATTCTTTTACTTTCCTCAAATTTGATGGGCTTGACAGGGAGCCCCTTGCCGAGTAGCACACACCTTCTATCCCGGCGAGGAGTTCCGCGGTATGGACGGGATGTCCGTAAACATCCGGGTCCCTCCCCTCC
>CAZTWH010000061.1:4618-5162 GCA_964617575.1 uncultured Dehalococcoidia bacterium | reverse complement strand
TTCTTGTATGCTATCAATCCGGATGGAACCCTAAAGTGGGCATTTCGGATCAGAGGAGGTATCGTCTCTTCCCCGGCTATAGGTTGGGACGGAACAATTTATGTGGGATCATGTGATAACTACCTATATGCTCTCACTCCTAAGGGAACCCTGAAATGGAAGTTTAGAACTGAAGATGATATATATTCTTCCTCTCCAGCAATAAGTCAAGATGGAGTAATCTATGTTGGTTCTCGTGACGATTATCTATATGCAATTTATACTGATAGTAAAGGTCTTGCAGACTCACCCTGGCCTATGTTCGGACACAATGCCATGCACACAAGGTGTCTTATCGCCGCTATCGCCGTATCATCCCCCACCCATCCTTCACCCAATAAATGGTATGCCAGTTCAGACGTCAGGTTCACATGGGAGCCAAAGGTCGAAGGGTTAATCGGATATTATGTCCTGTTGGACAGGAAACTAAGCTTTCTCACCCCCGAAATCGCCCAGGACTATGTAACTGGGAATAGTAAGGAATACAGGAACTTAGATGATGGAA
>CAZTWH010000061.1:0-4608 GCA_964617575.1 uncultured Dehalococcoidia bacterium | reverse complement strand
GGATAAGGCGTTCGAGGACTGGGACGATGGAACTTGGTTCTTCCACATAAGGGGAGAATACAAGACGGGAGAACTTACCCCGGTCCACACCTTCCAGGTGAACATATATGCCACACCCGAACTCACATCCACGACGCATCCAGACCAGGACGCCTGGTATCAGAGCAAGGACGCAAACATAACATGGAGCACGGAAGATATCCAGGAAAGTGCTTATTACATCCTCGACCGTAACCCGGACACAGTCCCGACAAGGGACACTGGCGTCAAAGTTGCAGGGACAAGCTTTACCCTTTCCATCCCCGACGGAGAGTGGTACATTCACCTCTTGTGGGAGGACGAGCTTGGGAATCTGAGTAAGGCTGCACATTACAGGATAAGAGTTGATACTACACCTCCCGAGCCGGTGAGGCAACTGACAGCCACGCTCGTAGAAGGAGGAGTTAAGCTTAGGTGGAAAGAGCCTGAGGACAATGCGAGCGGAGTTGGGTCTTATCAGATATACCGCTCGAAGTTCCAAGGGGCTATAGGAAGCAGGATAGCGGATGGGGTCGAGGGAACGGAGTATCTGGACGATATAACAGTTGGGATGGGAGAAGCTTACTATTACACTGTTATGCCTCTGGACAGGGCAGGGAATAAGCAGGCTGAAGGTAACATCCAAGTGGCGATAATAACAACACCGTCTCCTCATATTTCCATCTCTGACACAAGCCACAACTTCGGGGATGTGCAAATCGGCAGCTCATCTGCTTGGACATTGGTGATATCCAACCGAGGGGATGCAGATTTGATGGTCGGCATCTCCTCGAGCAATCCCCAATTTGGAGCTTCTCCTGACTCCTTCACAGTAGTACCTGGCAAGAGCTTAGAAGTGACCATTAGTTTTGTCCCTCAGTTGCCGCATGGGAGCAAATCCGGGACATTGACCATAAGGAGCAACGACCCCGACGAGTCAGAGTTGAGGGTGAACCTGAGCGGTGTTGCCTTAGCGCCGGATATATCGCTTTCTGCAGACAGCCTGGACTTTAAGGATATAGAGATGGATTCCCAGAAGGTCCTAAGCTTTAAGGTCTTTAACTTGGGAAACTTCCCACTGTCCGTTCGGATGAGCTCAAGCGACCCTGGTTTCAGAGCGAGTCCCGATTCTTTCGAGGTCGCTCCGGATAGCTCACAAGAGGTTATAGTCACCTTTACCCCTTCCAGGGTAGGGCTGAGGGAGGGAGTGCTCACCATAACCAGCGACGACCCGGACGAAAGGGTCCTCAAGGTGAAGCTTGTGGGGAGGGGGTTTGTCGTACCAAAGCTCGGGCTTTCTGCTACGGGCCACGACTTCGGAAATGTGCTTATAGATTCTTTCAGTATATGGGAACTCGTGATCTTCAACCTTGGAAAAGCACCTCTTGAGGTAAAAAGCATAACTTCCAGCGATACCGCTTTCAGAGTCATCTCTCCGGCCTTCCCTCAGGAAATCCCTCCTGAAGATAGTATAAAGGTCGAGGTCAAGTTCTCCCCAACTCAAGAGGGATTACACAGTGGTGTTATCACAGTGAACAGCAACGATCCCAAAATACCAAAGATACTTATATCCTTGAAAGGTTACGGACTTCCCCGTCCTGTGCCCATAATAGATGTCTCAGACACGAGCCACGACTTCGGAGAGGTGGAGGTGGGAAGCTATAAGGACTGGGAGCTGATAATATACAGCGAGGGTGTAGTGAGCTTAAGGGTCGAGAACGTCGCATCCAATAACCCCGCCTTCTCAGTCCTTCCCACTGGATTCCCCCGTGACATCCCTCCGGGGGATAGCCTTAAGGTTAAGATAAGGTTTGAGCCGGGAGATAGGAGATGGTACGGCGGGGCCCTCACCGTCGTCAGCAGCGATGAGGAAAATAGGGTCACAGAGATTCAGTTGAGGGGAAAGGGTATTGCCCCGGTGCTCTTGCTTTCAGATACGGCTCATAATTTCGGGAGGATATTGGTTGATAGTTCTAAGACATGGGTCCTAATAGTCTCCAATATAGGGGACGCTTTGCTTAAAGTGGACAGTGTAACCTTAGGCGAGGGAGACTTCGGTGTCTCCCACAGCTCGTTCACCGTCCCTGCGGACAGCTCTTTCGATCTCAGGGTGGAGTTCAGCCCTAAATCCGGAGGTCCTAAGAGCGATACGTTGAGGATAGCGAGCAACGCCTTGGGCAGGAGGGTAGCAGAGGTAGTGCTCAGGGGCTTCGGAAATACCCTTCCCGAGATATCCTTAGTGGTTCCACCGGGAGAACAATCTGGGGATGTGGGGATAGGCTACGAGGTCGCCGATGCGGAAGGTGATGAGGTCAGCCTGACCTGCGAGTACTCCACAGATTCGGGGGGAAGCTGGAATGTTGCGACCGTGGAGGGCAAGACGACCGGGCTTGGGCCTTCGGAATATTCCGGAAAAGTAGTATGGAGATCGTCTGCGGACCTTAGTGGAGTAGATGGTAAGGTTATGTTCAGGGTAGTTCCAAGCGATGGGTATGAGGGCAAGCCGGATACAGTACTTATCCGATTGGACAACAATCTGCCTCCCTCTGTCTCACTTAAAGGAATACAGAAGGTCCAGGGATGGAAGGTGCAAGTTCCCTATAAACTTGACGATGTGGAGAAGGACACTCTAAGCTTAGGTATATTCTACTTCCGTCAAGACTGGAAGCGTATAACTACGCTCTCTCTCTCGCCGGATGCCTACCGAGATATATTTCTCTGGGATGCTAGGCAGGCTTTGGGATATGGAGACAGCATACAAGTACAAATAAATCTTATACCGGCTGATAAGGACACGGGGGATGCTGTGGATACGACCCTCTACGTATGCTCTTACTTGGGAGACTTCGATGGGGACAGAGATGTGGACTTCGACGACCTAGACCGCATAAGGATAGGCTGGAAGGTGCAGGACATAACCTGCGACATAGGGCCTGTTCAGGGCACCCCTCCAGAGCTTTACCCCTCTCCAGACGGAAAGGTGGATTTTGAGGACTTGGTGGTCTTCGCATTGATGTGGAACTGGTGGCACGAGAAGTACAGGACGGTCGCCAAACCTCTGGCCAAGATAGTGCTTCCGTCCCAGGATGCTCCTGTAGAGGTACGATCCAAGGTGGAAGGTGGACGGTTGAGAGTCTGGGTTGTATCTCGGAGAGGAGATCTTGGGGCGTACGAGGTGAGATTATGGTATCCTTCGGATGTGTTGGAGGTCAAGGAAGTGCATAGGGGAAATGCTTTGGGAAGGGAAGGAGTGATATTTTTGGAGCACGGGGCCGAAGGGGATGTCTTAGTGAATGCCGCCAAGTTCGGCTCTGGAAAAGGCGAAGGAAATTTCCTTGTGGTGGTGGACTTCCGGATACTCCGGCAGTGGGATGAGGTCGCCCTTAAGGTGGGATACGACCTCAGGGCAGAGTACGGGGGAAGTTTAGGGAAGGGGATGATAGAACAAAATGTGGTCCTGAAGTTTGTACCCAAAGTATACTTCCTCTCGGAGGGATATCCTAATCCCTTTAACGATATGACGATGTTTGAGTATGGGTTACCCGAAGATGGGAAGGTGAGGATAGAGGTATATAACCTCTTAGGCCAAGTGGTGAGGGTATTGGATGAGGGCTTCTATAGGGCCGGGTATTACCGAGCTGTCTGGGATGGAAGGGATGGCTCCGGACAGGAGTTGGGCTCCGGGGTGTATATAATTCGGGCGGAGATAGGGGGGAGGCTATGGGTGCGTAAGGTGGCTTTGGTGCGTTGAACAGGAGATGTCATGAAACAGTTCGTCGTGTTCGGGTTGGGAAGGTTCGGATTTGAGGTCGCCACGAGGCTCTCCGAGCTCGGGGCCGAGGTGATAGCTGTGGACAGGGAGATGAGGTTGGTGGAACAGATAAAGGACCTCGTGGCCCAGGCCGTGTGCATGGACTGCACGGACGAAGCAGCCATAAGGGCCTTGGGGATAGAGGACGTGGACGCAGCGGTGGTGGCCGTGGGGGATAGCATAGAGGTGAACATCCTCACCGCCGCTATACTCAGAGACTTAGGGGTGAAGAAGATAGTTGCGAGGGCAGCGTCCCCCCTCCACGGGAGGATACTCCAGAGGATAGGGGTCCACCAGGTGATATACCCGGAGATACAGATAGCCCAACAGGTGGCCCGGGGGCTCATGGGACCTGGGGTCATCTCCTACATCATGTTGGCCGAAGGGCAGAGCCTCGTGGAGCTTCCGGCCCCCAAGAAGCTTACCGGAAGGACGATAGCGGACACGGACTTCAGGAGGAGGTACAACCTCATGATAATCGGGATAAGGAGGGAGGGGCGGTTCATAAGCCTTCCGACCCCGGAGGAGATGTTGGAGGAGGGGGATGTGCTCATGGTCGTCGGGAAGGACGAGGATGTGGATAGGTTCCTGAGGAAGGCCGGAGGTTGAGATGAGGGTCCTCGCCCGGATCGATCTGAAGGGATGCCCTCGCAGATTTTTGACGTTTATAGTTATGTTGGGATTTGCGTTCCCAGCATGGGGCCAGTACTTCCTGCCAGCAAGGGGGTTCGGGCAGAACAAGGTCCGCTACAGAAAGTTCGACTGGTGGGCGCTTAAGA
>CAZTWH010000060.1:0-5188 GCA_964617575.1 uncultured Dehalococcoidia bacterium | reverse complement strand
AGCTTTTGAAAAAACATCCTGAGAGGGTGATAATATATGCCGTTGAGGGGATGCTTCCGAAGAACAAGCTTGGAAGGAAGATGATAAAGAAGCTAAAGGTATATGCGGGACCCACCCATCCCCATAAAGCTCAGCTACCGGAGGGTGCTGATGATAAAAGATAAGGTTTTCTACTACGGAACTGGAAGAAGAAAGACTGCTGTGGCGAGGGTGAGACTTTACCCCTCGGATAACGGTGAGATAATAGTGAACGAAAAACCCTACAGCGAATATTTTCCTATATTAAGGCTTCAGGAGGAAATCCTGAGCCCGTTCAAAGCAACGGGTTTCATGGGGAAGTTCAGGGTCGTAGCGGATGTCCGTGGAGGGGGCGTATCAGCACAGGCTCAGGCTGTAAGGCACGGTATAGCGAGGGCTCTCGTTGAATTTGACCCATCCCTTAAAAAGATCTTAAAGGACGAAGGTCTCCTAACAAGGGACCCGAGGGAGAAGGAGAGGAAGAAATACGGAAGGATACGGGCGAGGAAGAGGAAGCAGTACAGGAAGAGGTAAAATGGGGGAGATGAAGAGCGCCTTCGAGAGGGCATGGGAGAGGGCTGAGAAACTGGGTGAGCTAACAAAGGAGGAGATGGAGAGGGAGAGGGAGAAGGAACTCCTCCCCATCGGGAAGTCCTTATCGGATTCCTTTTTATCCCACGGGGATATAAGGGTTATAGAGGATACCTTGGATAAGTATGAGGATAAGGACAGGAGGATCATAAGAAGGGGATTTATCCTCTCCCTCCTCGATGAGATAAAGCCCGAGAGCGAGAAGAGCAGAAAAGCCATGGAGGGCATCCTCCTCCTTATGGAGGATAAAAAGGAGGAGATAGAAGAACTTGAGAAAATCCTGCTCGATTTTGAAGAGGAGAAGGGGAGGCTTTTTAAAAAGCTCAGGGATGAAATCGAGGCGGAGGGAAGGGATATCCTCCATCAGCTCAGAATATCTGGCTCCGCTATCTCCAAATTCAATATAAATAGAAGTTCCGTATGGAGAGAAGCTCTCCTCTCCCTCCATCAGGATTACGAGGCGAGGATGGAGGGTATAAAGGGGAGGATAAGGGAAGGGATTTGAGAAAAGGTTTCACTCTTATAGAAGTCCTTATCTCCCTATTAGTCCTCTCAATACTCATCGCGGGTTTCCTATCAGGCATCTTCTTCGGCTTTTTGAAAAGCTCGGAGGTGGAGAGGAAATATAAAGCCCTCCTTCTCGCATCCTCATCAGCGGAGATAATCCTCTCAGGCGAGGATATGGACCTCCCCATACCCGAAGGATATAAGGTCGAGAGGAAAGGGGAGAAGGGGAAATTCGAGGTGAATGTAAGTTTCCGCGGAGAAAATATCCTATCCCTCGAATGCTATAAAGGCGAATATGAGATATACCCGAGAACTCGGGAAGGCGGGATGGTTTGTATAAAAATACCGGAGCTACCCCCGAAAAGGGGATTTATCTACAAGCTTGAAGGGAAGGGTTTTATAGGCGCAAGGTGGTTCTTGGAGGATGAGGGGGATGTGGGAATATACATATATAAAGGGAAAGTTGAGCTCAAAAAACCCGAGAAAGGTTTCCTAGCCTATACGAGGGATAGGGGGAGGGTGATAGGCGTGGGGATGGAGGGTGAGGGGGATTTCTCCATCCTCTTCTTCAACTGGGGGAAGAGGAGGGTTTCGACAGAAAAAGCTTTAATTTACGGGAAATTATGAGAGGTTTCACCCTTCTCGAGACCCTAATAGTTCTCGCCATAATAGGACTGGTCTCCTCCGCAATCGGCGCAGTAATCTGGCATATCCTCATAATCCCCAAGACCTCCTCGGAAGGTCTCGCCCACATGATGGATGCCAAAAATTTCGAGATGAGGCTCGGGAAGGAGATAAGAACCTCCTTCGACGAGGAAGGCAAAATCATAAAAACAGAGTATGAAGGAACGCCAATATTCATCTCAAGGAAAGGATTCTCGGAAAAGAGCCCCCGGGCTATCTTCACCCGCTCCTTAATATGGGAAGCCCCATCATCCGAGGTCATAGGAGATGTTTATTCCGAAAGAATGCTTGTCAGGGGGAAAAATGTATATTTTCTGGGTCTTGTCGAATCAAAGTCCATAAGGAAAATCGGCGATGTATATGCCGAACTCGAAAATCTCTCCCCACCTGAGAGGGAATTCCCGAAAATTTCGGAGGAGGAATTTAAACCACCCACTTACAAGTTCAAAGGAGATGTTAATTTAAACAGGGTGGAATATGTATGGGAGGGAAAGAGACTCAAAAGCGGTGTTTACCTCGCAGATGGCGATATGAGACTGAAGGGGAAAGATATAAAGGGGAATGTGACATTTGTAGCTAAAAGGATAATCATAGAGGGAGATGGCTTCTCCTTAAAGGGCTATAAAAAAGACACCCTTCTCCTTGCGGAAAAAATATACCTTTATCTCAAAAATTCCTCCACCTATGGGATAATTTACTCAAAGAAAACCGCTGAGATAGAAGCGGACGATTTATGGATTCGTGGTGGGGTTATATGCGGAAGCTTAAAGGTAAAGGGAAAAGAAATAAAAATTCAAACGCCCAGATCCTTATATGGGTGCTTATAGCCCTCTCCATAGGCTCGATAATAATAGGGGGATTTTTAGCCCTAACCCTCTCAGGAAGCAGGGCTTTAAAGAGGGATTTGGAGAGAACAAATTCCCTTTATTCAGCCATCGGAGGAATTGAAATCCTTCTCGAGAGGGCTTATAGGGGCGAGGACCTTTTGAAAGCAAAACCGCCCGAGGTAAAACTGAACGGCTATGATGTGAAGCTTGAGGTGAAAGAGCCGGAGGTAAAACCCCAGCCATCAAGAAGATACATAAACCCGCATGTGGGGAAATTATCGCCCGGGGAGATGAGGGTTGTAAAAATCTTCGGCGTTGAACCTTATAGCCTGATTGTTGTGAACTGGGACTTCGAGCCCGAAGGCGGATGGGAGATAACCCTTGGCGAAAAAAAAGCCCATGGCGATTCATCACCCGCCCATGTTATATTCACACCGAAAAAGAATATCGAGACCCTTGTTTTTATAAACAGGGGTAAAGGGGAGATAAAATCATCGCCTTTCAGAGAAGGCGGAAGGGATGGGACATGGATATCCGTGAGGCTGATGGGCAAAAATTATATTTTAATATCCGAGGCGGGCAGGGTCAGGATAGAAGTCCTTATATCCCAGATTCCGGGTCCGAACCCTTTCCCGCAGAAAATAGTTATAGAGAAGTGGGAGGAATCTACTCCTCCCAAGCCTCCTTCCCGATGAGAGGGACAAACCTGCATCCCCCGAGGTCCTCAACTATATAATCACTTTTCACCTTCCTTACCTTTAAAAGCCTCTGCTCATATCTTGAGCCGACGGGGATGACCATCCTCCCCCCATCCTTTAGCTGGTCCTTCAGGGACTCAGGTATTTTGGGAGCGCCGGCTGTCACTATTATCCCATCATAGGGGGCTCCCTCCTTCCATCCCAGCTCCTCCCCCGCGAGGTGAAACTCTATGTTCTTAAAACCGAGCTTTTTAAGCCTCTCCTCTGCGGACCTCAAAAGCTCCTCACACCTTTCAACGGTTACAACCTCCCTCGCAAGAATAGCCAGTATCGCGGTCTGATAACCGCTCCCCGTCCCTATCTCAAGAACCCTCTCATCACCCCGAAGCTCCAGGGCTTCCGTCATAAGGGCAACTATGAAGGGCTGGGATATCGTCTGCCCATAACCTATGGGGAGGGGTATATCCTCATAAGCGAAATCCCTGTTCTCAGGAAGGACAAAAAGCTCCCTCGGGACACTCCTCATAGCCTCTATAACCCTCTTGTCCCCTATCTCCTTACTCAAGGATTCAAAAAGCCTCTCCTTCTCCATCCAATAATAAAATTTAAGCGAAATTTATATGTAAAGCAAAATTGACATTTTGCTTACGAATATCTTAAGATTTGACTTGATGGAGAGAATTATCCTAAGGGCTCACAAGAAATTGGGGGAGATTCTTGTTGAGAGCTCCTTTATAACGAAGGAGCAACTTGATGAAGCTCTATCCGAGGCTAAAAAGGAGGGGAAAAGGCTCGGGGAGGTTCTTGTTGAGAAGGGGCTTATATCTCCCGAGACCCTCGCAACCGTTCTTAGCTTCCAGCTCAAGGTCCCTGTTGTGAATCTCAGGCAGGTAAAAATAGACCCTGAGGCTATTCGCCTCATACCCGAGGATATAGCGAGGAAGTATAAGGTATTGCCCATATCGGTTGAGGGAGACACCCTGAAGGTTGCTATGGAGGACCCCCATAATCTTGAAGCCCTTGATGCCCTTGAGATGATAACGAAGAAGAAAATAAAACCCGCCCTCCCTTTATACGGGAAGATAGAGGAGTTTATAGAGAGCACCTACAGGATATCCTGGAAGCTCGGGGAGGAGGTTGAGGAAAAGGAAGAGGAGAAAAAAACCGAGCCTCCGAAGATGGAGCCGGAGTCGATACAGAGTTCGCCTGTTGTGAGAGCTGTTGAGATGATAATAGCGCAGGCTATAAAGGACAGGGCTTCTGATATACACATAATACCCACAAAAGATGAGCTGAAAATCTTATACAGGATAGACGGTATTCTCCACGAGGTCGTAAAGCTTCCGCTGGGTGTTCACAACGCTTTGATATCAAGGATAAAGGTTATGGCTGGGATGAACATAGCTGAGAAGAGGAGACCCCAGGACGGACAGTTCTCGATGAGGGTTGATTCGAGGGATGTTAACTTCAGAGTCGCGACCATAGAGACAAACCACGGAGAGATGATGGTTTTAAGGGTTCTTGACAAATCCATCTCCGTTCTCGATATATCCGAGCTCGGTTTCCAGCCGGGAGCCCTAAAGGCTTATGAGGAGGTTCTGAGGTCCCCTTACGGGATGATTCTCGTATCGGGTCCCACGGGTTCAGGAAAGACGACAACTCTTTACGCCTCCTTGAACAAACTTGTGGGCAAGGGGAAAAACATTATGACGATAGAGGACCCCGTGGAGTATCAGTTCGAGGGTGTAAACCAGAAACAGGTAAACCGACAGGCTGGCATAACATTCAGCACAGGTCTCAGGGCTATAATGAGGCTTGACCCCGACATCATCCTTGTCGGCGAGATAAGGGATGCGGAGACCG
>CAZTWH010000059.1:0-5208 GCA_964617575.1 uncultured Dehalococcoidia bacterium | reverse complement strand
AGCTCCTCCTCATCCTCGCCCCGTCATGTCCCCATATAACGGAGGAGCTCTGGCAGAGGATAGGGAGGGAGTATTCAATTCACAATCAGAGATTCCCCGAGTGGAGGGAGGAGCTTATAAAGGAGGATACATTCACCCTCGTCATTCAGGTGAATGGCAAGGTCAGGGATAAGGTCGAGGTTCCCGTCTCCATAACGGAGGAGGGGGCGAAGGAGCTCGCCCTGTCGAGGGAGAAGATAAGGACAAGGGTTGCTGATAAGGAAATAAAGAGAGTGGTTTATGTTCCGGGAAGAATAATAAATATAGTCACATCTTAGGATTTGCCCTCTGCCATAATTTTTCTCAGGTTTATTATCATATTCGGGACATCTATTTTGAGAGGGCATCTCTCCCTGCACCTTCCGCACCCGAGACATGTATAGGCGAGGGGCATAGCCCTCTCAAGGTTGCCTGTTATAAAGGCTGTCCATATGGCACCTATTCCCGCGAAATATTTGTCCCCGAAATAGCCCGCGGTGAAGGCGAAGACGGGGCATTCGTACATGCATCCCCCGCACCTTAAGCAATAAAGGGCTTCCCTGAAAACGGGATCCTTCGATAGCTCTATTCTCCCCCCGTCATAGAAAACGACATAGAACTTGGATGGACCATGGGCTCCGTATGTTGTAACCTTCTCTATATCACCCGTCTTGCTCGGTCCGCATACCATGCTCATATAGGACGGGACCGTGTAATTCGCATATCTCCATGTCACCTCGAGAACCTTCCATGCGTCATGGAGGGTCGGGACGAGCTTCTCAACACCGACGAGGGCTATATGAACGGGAGGGAGACCCGTCGCGAGGCGTATATTTCCCTCATTCTCAAGGAGGAAGAGGGCACCCGTGTCTGCCGCAAAGACATTGCCCCCGCTTATGCCCACATCAGCTTTAACATACTTCTCCCTCAAAATCTCCCTTACCTTTGCGACCTCCTTCGCTATATCAGGTGGTATATCCTCTCCCGTGAGATTTTTTAAAAGCTTGGCGACATCCTCCCTCGGAACATGGATGGCGGGAGATAATATGTGCATGGGTCTTGATTTGAGCATCTGAAGTATAAATTCCCCGAGGTCCGTCTCATATACCTCGTTCCCCTCCTCAAGATATTCCCTGAGGTCTATCTCCTCCCCCGTCATACTCTTCCCCTTCACTATAAGCTTCCCCTTCCCGACAATATCCCCTATTATCTTGAGGGCTTCCTTCTTCGTCCTCGCGAAGAAGGCTTCGCCTTTGTTCCTCTTAACAGCCTCTATGGACCTCTCCACCAGCTCCTCGACCATATCGAGGGACCTCTCCTTTATCTCCCTTACCTCCTCCGCGAGCTTTGCTGTATGGGGGAAGAGGGAAAGGGCTTGATTTGTGTTGTTTCTGTAGCTCTCTATAGCCCTTCTTAGGGCGAGCCTTATTCTCTCATTCCTCGCCCCATCCATGAGCCTCTTCTTATAATCCTCAAGAACACCCATATTCACACCCCCAGCGCCCTATCAATTATCTCTGTTATATCGAGAACGGGTTTTTTACCTTTTAAACCTTCCTCGAGCTGGAGCATACAGCCGGGGCAACCTGTAAGGATAACATCGGGGTTGAGCTCTAAAAGCTCCTCAGCTCTTCTCTCCGCTAGCATGGATGAGAGGGATGGAAACACGAGTTCAAAACCTCCCCCTCCCCCACAGCATGTGCTGTATTTCCCCTTCGTCCATGAAGGTTCCAAAAGCTCAAGATTCTCTATCCTCCCCAGAATCCTCCTCGGCTCATCAACTATATCCATATATCTTGAGAGGATGCACGAGTCATGATAGGAGACCTTGAGGGGCTCCGGAAGCTTGCCCTTGTCCATCCTCTCATCTATAACCTCGAGGATGTGCCTGACCTCTATATCAAAACCCTCAATAAATTGAGGATATATTTTCTTTAAAGTATATGTGCAGGATGGGACAAGCCCTATTATCCTCCTAACCCCCCTTTCCTTGAGAAGCTTATATACCTCCCTCGCCCTTTCCTCGAAATCCCTGTGAAAGCCGAGGAAATAAAGGGGAGCTCCGCAGCACGGCTCATCCGCTCCGAGGTGATAGGCTGATATACCGAGCCTATCAAGGACCCTGAAGGAAGCCCTTACAACCTCCCTATAATCCCTCTCCCCTTTAAACATCTTCGAATAAATCCCGGGGAGGTTAAAGCCCAGTTTTGAGAAGGCTCTTGTGAATTTGGCGCTCCTCTCGACCCCGAAGCCTTCGACTTTCCTTAAAGCTCGGATCATCGATTTTGCGGAGCCGAGGAATTCATATCCGCAGCCGGAGAAGAGCAGAAATTCACCCTCTTTAGGAAGCTCCGCAAAAGCCTTCTCCTTGGGCGGGAGACCGAATATATTTCCCTTCTTCAAAATATTGTCTCTGAGGAGAAGGATGCCCTCCGGAAGCTTTATCCTTTCCCCAACTCTCTCACCCCTTTCACTATTTAAGAAGCTCATTGAAGGGAAAGTCAAGCCTTATAATTTAATATGTGAGGCTTTTATTCATTCTTTCCCTATCCACCTTCTCATCCATGCTCGGAGTAGGCATAATAGCCCCCCTTCTACCCATATATGCCGAGGAGATGGGTGCGACGGGTATATGGATAGGGCTCATATTCTCCGGCTTCTC
The DNA here is from genome assembly GCA_964617575.1 of uncultured Dehalococcoidia bacterium. GTDB lineage: Bacteria > Chloroflexota > Dehalococcoidia > SZUA-161 > CAYRBX01 > CAZTWH01. The sequence continues at coordinate 2,528 of CAZTWH010000059.1, read as the reverse complement.
GATAACGAGGGCTATCTTCATGCCCCTTTTCGGCAAGATGTCCGCAAAATTCGGGAGGAGGATATTTCTCCTTCTGGGTCTCCTTTTTTTCTCCATTCTTTCCCTTTTCTACATATGGGCTCCGAACACCCTCTCTTTATTTGCCGTAAGGCTTGTTCACGGAATCGCGGCGGCGATGGTTATACCCATAGCTCAGGCTGCGGTGGGGGACATGGCTCCTAAAGGTGAGGAGGGGAGATGGATGGGTTATTTCAACACTTCCTTCCTTATAGGCTTCGGTCTCGGTCCTGTTATAGGAGGGGTTATAACGGATGTCTACGGGATGGAGGGGGCATTTTATTTCATGGGCATCCTCAATTTCATAGCCTTCATCCTCATCCTCCTCCTGTTCAGGGGGGAGATCAAAGGGAAGGAGGAGACCCTTAAGGGCATATTCGGGAGCAAAACGGCGAGGGCTATTTTCGGCTTCAGGGTCGCTTTCGCCTCCGGGAGGGGTATTTTTTTCACCTTCCTACCCATGATGGCTTCCCTCGCGGGTCTCTCCCCAAGCGAGGTGGGAATTCTCCTCACGATAAACATAATCATAATGTCGGTATTCCAGGGGCTTGGCGGAAGGCTTGCCGATGTTTCCGATAGAAAGCTCCTCATAATATCCGGAAGCCTTATAATAGCCATCTTCCTCCTCATGCTACCGTTCTTTAAAAGCTTTCTCCCCCTCCTCCTTCTATCCGCATTCGGCGGGATAGGGGGTGCCCTCTGCCTGCCATCCGCATCAGCCCTCATGGTTGAGGAGGGGAGGGTATACGGGATGGGCTCATCCATGAGCCTCTTCAACATATCCATGAGCATAGGTATAGGCATAGGTCCCGTGCTCGGGGGCGTTGTAAATGATTTTCTGGGTCTTGATGAGGTTTTTTACCTCTCAGCTTTTATAATGCTAACAGGTGTTTTTGTGTTTTACTACCTTATAAGGGATTGAATTTTTGAAGCGAAATTCCTTATTATAAGAGGGGTGGGAGTATGGAGTGGAAAGGAAAGAAATTTTCGGAGGGAGCTCAGAGGGTTATAAAGAGGGCTGAGGAGCTTGCGGGCGATGAGGGGTGGATAGATACGGACCACCTTCTAAGAGCCCTTTTTCTCGAGGACGATAAGAACCCCTTCCCGAAGTGGCTTGAAAGGAAAGGTGTGAGCCCTGATGTGGCGGGGAGGGAGGTTGAGAGGAATCTGGAGGGGGTTTATGAGGAACTCGCGAGGATAAGGAGCTTCTACGAGGATACGATAAGGGACTTCGAGAGGGGTCTTGAGAGGAGATACCCGAGGGGTCTTGTGGAGGAGGTTGTAAGGGCGACCCTCTCCCATGTATCCGAACTTATAAGGAAGGAGCTCAAAGGGGAGAAGGAGGATGAGACAACGGAGGTAGTTATAAAGAGATGGGTATCCGCGCCGGAGGCTACGGTATTTGATCTTATAGAGCAGAGCTTCACGAGATTTTTCACCTATTCACCTTTCGAGGATCTCCTATCCGAGATATTCCCGAAAAGGACAATGAGGACCATACCGAAGGAGGAGAGGGTAAAGATATCGAAGAGCTTTTTGTCCTACATAAAGGAAACCTTCTCGAGGTGGAATCTCACGAAGGATGAATCAGATTCCCTTCTAAGAGATATAATAGATGTCGCTGAGAAGCTAAAGAGCTCCTTTTTATACATAGCTGAGAGGATGGGGATAGACCCGAGGAGGCTTTTATCGAGGCTCGGGGATGGGAGGAGGAATTATTCCTGTTTTATGGAGAATGTCCTCGACAGGGCATCCCGCATCTCCAAGGATGGCATAGGAGTGAACGATATAGTTGAGGCTTTAAGGCAGGAGAAGAAATCCATAGGGGGGAATCTCTTATCCCAGCTTCTATCAATATTCGAGGGGGGAAGGATGCCTGGAGCTTACAGGATGAGGGAGGAGATGGGGGAGGAGGAGAGGGATGTCCTTGAGAGATTCACGATAGACCTCACGGAGAAGGCGAGGGAGGGGAAGCTCGACCCCGTTATAGGGAGGGAGAAGGAGATAAATCAGGCTCTCGAGGTTTTATCAAGGCGTCAGAAGAACAATCCCGCCTTTGTTGGTGAAGCCGGCGTCGGTAAGACGGCTATAGTTGAGGGTATAGCTCAGAGGATAGCGAAGGGAGATGTCCCCCCTTCCTTGAAGAACAAGAGGATACTCCAGCTCGATATGGGAGCCTTGATGGCCGGGACAAAATACAGGGGCGAGTTTGAGGAGAGGATGAAGAATCTCCTTGAGAGCATAAAGGAGAAGGGGGATGTCATCCTTTTCATAGACGAGCTCCACAATATAGTCGGTGCCGGGAGGGCTGAGGGTGCAGCCCTTGATGCCGCAAACCTTTTGAAACCCGCCCTCGCGAGGGGGGATTTCCAGATCATAGGTGCGACAACCCCTGATGAATACAGAAGATATATAGAAAAGGATTCAGCCCTCGAGAGAAGATTCCAGCCCATATGGGTCGAGGAGCCATC
>CAZTWH010000058.1:0-5230 GCA_964617575.1 uncultured Dehalococcoidia bacterium | reverse complement strand
ATGACCCGTATATATCTTCGGATATAGACTGGAGGGGAAAACAGACATGGATTGTGATAAACTGGTATGTGGTGAGGGGTCTTGAGGATAAGGGTTATAATAAATTAGCCGAGGTTATAAAAGAAAGGAGTATTGAGCTTGTTATGAGGGAGGGATTCAGGGAATGGTATGATTCCGATACCGGAGAAGGGGGTGGAGCTTTGGAATTTACTCCCTCCGCTCTTATCCTTGAATTTGAGGGGGAGAGATGATAAGGAGGGAATGGTTTATAGAGATAGATGCCATACAGAGGGATATGGAGAGATTCCTCGAAAGGTTCTCGGGTCTAAAACCGCCTTCCATAAGATTCCTCCCCTCCCTCTGGGAACCACCCGTCGATGTTTATGAGACGGAGGATTCCTTATTCGTGGTCGCCGAGATACCCGGAATAGGCGAGGACGATGTGGAGATACTCCTCGAGGGGAATAATCTCATATTGAAAGGGGAGAGGAAGGAGGGAAGGGAGGAGGATGTTATAAGCTACCACAGGATGGAGATAGCAAGGGGTCCCTTTGAAAGGAGGATAACCCTTCCGTTCGGGGTAAACCCGGATGATGTCGAAATATCATATGACAAGGGGCTCCTCAAAATAAAGCTTCCCAAACTTAAAGAGGAGAAAACTTATAAGGTGAGGATAAAGAAATGATGGAGCCCATGGATGTAAGGAAGCTCGATATAAAAATCCCGGAGGAGCTCCCCATCCTCCCATCAGGGGATGAGGTCTTGTATCCCTTAATGCTCGCACCCATAGGAACAGCTGACGAGAGGATAAAAAAGCTAATAGAGGAATCCGTCGCAAGGGATAAAATAATAGGCGTCTTCCCTTCCAAGGGCGAGGATATATCCGATGTGGGAACAGCAGCGGTGATAATAAGAATGATGAGAATGCCGGATAACTCCATAAGAGCCTTCCTCCAGGGCGTGAAAAGATTAAAACTCATTTACATAATAGAGAGGGAGCCTTACATAAGGGGGAGGGTTGAGGTTATGGAGGATGTGGGGAAGGAGGGAGTTGAGGTTGAGGCTCTTAAGAGAAATCTTGTGAGCCTTTTCCAGAAAGTCGTATCCCTTGCTCCCAACCTTCCGAACGAATTCGGGGTTATAGCTTTAAACATAGAGGACCCTGGGAATCTTGCGGATTTTGTTGCCGCGAATCTCAATTTGAATCCTGAGGAGAAGAAGGAGGTATTATCCCTCTCGGATGTTGGTGAGAGGCTTAGGAAGGTCACCCAGTATATAAACAGGGAGATAGAGATACTCGAGCTCGGTATGAAGATCCAGTCCCAGATAAAGGGGGAGATGGACAGAGCTCAGAGGGAATATTTCCTCAGGGAGCAGCTCAAGGCTATTCAGAGAGAGCTCGGCGAGTATGATGAGAGGACTATGGAGATAAATGAACTCAAGGCTAAGATAGAGGAGGCTGGTCTCCCCCCTGAGGTTAAGAAGGAAGCCGAGAGGGAGATAGACAGGCTCTCGAGGATGCCGCCTCAGGCTGCCGAATATACCGTTTCCAGGACCTATCTTGACTGGCTCATAAATCTTCCTTGGAACAAGATGACGGAGGACAACTTTGATATAGAGAGGGCGAGGAGGATACTTGATGAGGATCATTACAATCTTGAGAAGGTGAAGGAGAGGATTCTTGAATATCTTGCGGTCGGGAAGATGAAGGGAGGTGATATAAGGGGACCCATTCTGTGTTTTGTTGGTCCGCCGGGGACGGGGAAGACATCCATGGGTCAATCGATAGCGAGGGCTCTGGGGAGGAAGTTTGTGAGGATATCTCTGGGGGGCGTGAGGGATGAGGCTGAGATAAGGGGACACAGGAGGACCTATGTTGGTGCTCTTCCGGGGAGGATAATACAGGGCATAAGGAGGGCTGGGAGCAAGAATCCCGTTTTCATGCTTGACGAGGTTGACAAGATAGGTGCGGATTTCCGCGGGGACCCATCCGCAGCCCTTCTCGAGGTTCTCGACCCCGAGCAGAACCATTCGTTTTACGACCACTACCTTGATGTCCCATTTGACCTCTCGAAGGTTCTTTTCATAACAACAGCCAATATAACGGACACGATTCCTCCAGCCCTTCTCGACAGGATGGAAGTCATAGAACTTCCCGGTTATACGGAGCTTGAGAAGCTTGAGATAGCCAAGAGGCACCTTATACCCAGGCTTTTAAAGGAGACAGGTCTTCCTGAGGAGAGGGTTAAAATAAAAGATGAAGCTATTCTGGGGATAATAAGGAATTACACATCGGAGGCGGGGCTCAGGAATCTTGAGAGGGAGATAGGCTCCATTTTGAGGAAGATCGCGATGAGGATAGCTGAAGGGGCGGATGGAGTTTTTGAAGTTGATGCCCGGGACCTCGAGGAGTATCTCGGACCTCCTAAATATAAGAAAGGCATTCTTGGTGATGAGGATGAAGTTGGTGTTGCTGTAGCCCTCGCTTGGACGCCCACGGGTGGAGATGTCATGCCCGTTGAGGTGAGCATTGTCCCGGGGAAGGGGGAGTGTATTTTAACGGGGAGGCTCGGCGAGGTCATGCAGGAATCGGCGAAGGCTGCCATAACCTATGCGAGGGGGAAGGATTTGGGAATAGACCCGAAGATTTTTGAGACGAGGGATATTCATATACATGTTCCCGCGGGCGCTATACCCAAAGACGGACCTTCCGCGGGGATAACCATAGCTGTTGCCCTTATATCGGCTCTCACGGGAAGGAAAGTGAGAAAAGACACAGGCATGACGGGTGAGATAACACTGAGGGGGAGGATACTCCCCGTCGGGGGTATAAGGGAGAAGGTCATGGCAGCCCACAGGGCGGGGCTCAAAAAGGTGATACTGCCCAAGGATAATGAGAAGGACCTCAGGGATGTCCCGGAGGAGGTAAAGAGGGAGATGGAATTTCTTTTCGTTAAGAATGCGGATGAGGTTCTGGAGGAGGTCCTTTATGGGTCCTGAGGACTTCTCTCTTTCCGGTAAAGTTGCTGTTGTTATAGGGGGGAGCAAGGGGATAGGGAGGGCTATATCAAAGGGATATAAGGATTTCGGAGCGGAGGTCGTCGTCTCATCGAGGGATATGGAGGCTTGCGGGGAGGTTGCGAGGGAGATAGGTGGCGTCGCTGTAAAGTGTGATATAACGAAGGCTGAGGATATAGAGGCTCTTAAGGACGAGGTTTTAAAAAGGTTCGGGAAGGTTGATATTCTTGTTAACTGCCCCGCGAGGAGCATACTAAGACCCCTTATGGAACTTCGCGTTGACGGATTTGATAAAATAATGGATACGAGCCTCAGGGGCATCTTCCTCTCCTGCCAGATATTCGGGAGGGTTATGAAGGAGAGGGGGAGGGGGAGCATAATAAATATAAGCTCGACGGCAGGCGTTAGGGTCAGTCCCCAGCTCCCCGGCTATTCCGTAGCCAAATTTGCCCTGAGCGCCTTAACCCAGCTTTTCGCAAACGAGCTCGGACCCTTCGGCGTTAGGGTTAACGCGATAGCGCCCGGTCTTGTCAGGACGGAATTCTCGAGGGCTTTATGGGAGAGGGAGGATATTTTGAAGGAGAGGGTGGAGAAGATACCCTTAAGGAGAATAGCGGAGCCCGAGGATATAGTTGGTGCTGCCGTTTTCCTCGCATCCGATGCCTCATCCTATATAACGGGACATATACTTGTTGTCGATGGAGGGGCGCTCACCGCATAAGGTTTTTGAGCGCAAGTTTTACCCTCTCCTCAACAGGTTTATCCCTCGGAACCCCTGATAAAGCCGGGATTATCTCCTTCACGCTATATCCCAGGGACTTAAGAGCCTCTATAACTTCTTTATTCTCATCCTCGATCCTTGGCATCTTCCCTTTGAGCTCAAGAATTATCTTTGATGCGAGCTTTCTACCTATACCGGGAACGGAGCTTATCCTATCCACATCCTCGGATGATACGGCTTCCATAAGCTCATGAGCATCCATCGATGAGAGGATGGAGAGGGCATTCTTCGGACCAACGCCCGGTACTGATATAAGCTCCTCAAATATAAAAAGGGAGTCCTTCTCGAAGAAACCGTAAAGGGTTATATCATCCTTCACCTTGAGATGGGTATAAAGTTTTACCCTCTCACCTATCTCAACCCCATCCGAAGATGGGACGAGAACCTCTATCCCCACCCCGCCCACCTTTATAACAAGCTTCCCCTTCCCCTTATCCTCAACTATCCCCTCTATCTCCCTCACCATAAAGCCTTCTCTCCGAAAGATGACAAAGGGATATGGCTACCGCATCAGCCATATCATCTCCCATATCGGGCGCGGACATTATGAATTTTATAGCCCTCTTCATCCCCTCCTTATCCGTCCTCCCATACCCCGATATATCCCTCTTCACCTTCGTCGGGCTGTACTCAAAGACCTTTATCCCCTTTTCCTTAGCCAGAAGAAGAACTATGCCCCTCGCCTCTCCTATTTTGAGTGCATCTTTTATGTTCCTGCCGACAAAATCCTCTATAGCCATCTCGTAAGGCTTGTAATCATCTATCACCTTTGAAAGTTCGCTGTATATCTTAAAAAGCCTTTCCTCCGTTTTAAGCTTCTCAGTCCTTATAATCCCTCCCCCGATGAGCAAAGTCTCGCCCTCCTTCTCCTCGAGGATCGCATAGCCGAGCTTCGCTATCCCGGGGTCAACCCCTATAACCCTCATCTTACGGCACCGGCTTTATAAGCCTCAAGGACCTCCTCGGGGAAGTCAGCGTTCGTGTATACATTCTGAACCTCATCAAGCTCCTCAATCCTCTCAAGAAGCCTTAAAAGCTGATAAGCCTCCTCCTTCCCGAGCTTCACCGTCGTCTTGGACACCATGGAGAGCTCCGATGATAAAATCTCCACGCCCTTTTCGGAAAGCCTCTCCCTTATTTCGGAGAGCTTTGATGGCTCCGTATATATCTCAACGGATTTTCCATCTATCTTTATATCCTCAGCCCCGAGGTCTATGGCGAGGAGAGCTATCTCATCCGGGTCTTCACCTCTGGCATATATAAGACCCTTAGGCTCGAATATCCATGATGCGCACCCGCTCTCCCCGAGACTCCCCCCTCCCCTTGAGAAAAGGGTTCTTATCTCGTATGCCGTCTTCTGCCTGTAAAAAAATAAGACGTAGACCAGAATGGCAACCCCTCCCGGACCATATCCCTCGAAGACGAGTTCCA
>CAZTWH010000057.1:0-5253 GCA_964617575.1 uncultured Dehalococcoidia bacterium | reverse complement strand
CATAAGGGCTGCCATGGATGCCCTTATGGATTACGGAAGACCCAAGAAGATAGAGCTCCTCGTTCTCATAGATAGAGGGCACAGGGAGATACCCGTAAGGGCTGATTATGTCGGCAAGAACATACCTTCCTCCTACACGGATGATGTGAGGGTTCTCCTAAGGGAGGTGGATGGGAGGGATGAGGTGATCATATTGAGGAGGGGAGATGAGGGTTGAAATTAAAAGAAGACGCCATATCCTCGACCTCGACGATTTCTCAAGGGAGGAGATGGAGTTTATTTTTGAAAGGGCTGATTCAATGAAGGAGGTTCTCTCAAGGGAGATAAAGAAGGTCCCAACCCTGAGGGGAAAGAGGATAGCAACCCTCTTCTATGAGCCGAGCACGAGAACAAGGGTTAGCTTTGAAATCGCAGCAAAGACATTAAGCGCAGATGTCATAAACATACAGGCGTCGTCTTCAAGCGTGGAGAAGGGGGAGACGCTTATAGACACCCTTAAAACCTTAAAATCCCTCGGGATAGACCTTGTCGTTCTGAGGCACCCATCTCCGGGCGCTCCCTATCTCGCATCAAGGTTCTTCGAGGGGAGTATAATAAACGCCGGCGATGGAACCCACGCCCACCCGACCCAAGCCCTCCTCGATATATACACCGTGAGGGAGAAGCTAAAAAGCTTTGATGGTATAAAGCTCCTTATAGTGGGCGATATAGCTCACAGCAGGGTTGCGAGGTCGAATATAATAGGATTTCACAAAATGGGCGCGAGGATAACCCTTTGCTCCCCGCCGACCCTTATGCCAAGGTATATAAAGAAGGCTTATCCCTGGGTTGATGTCGACTTCGACCTCGATAGGGCTATAAAGGATGCGGATGTCATAATGGCTCTCAGAATACAGAAGGAGAGGCAGGGGGATAATCTAATACCCTCCTTAAGGGAATATATAAGGCTTTACCAGATAAACAGGGAAAGGCTTAAAAGGGCAAAGGATGGGGTCCTCATCCTCCACCCCGGACCCGTCAATGAAGGGATAGAGCTATCCATGGATGTGGTGAACGGTTCGCTTATAAGAGAACAGGTCGAAAATGGCGTCGCCATAAGAATGGCTCTCCTCTACACCATACTGGGGGGAAAATGATAATAAAGGGAGCAAGAATAATAGACCCATATCAGAACCTTGACCTTGTGGCTGACCTCCTCATAGAGGGGGAGAGGATAAAGGGGATAGGGAAGTTCGAAGGAGATGGGATAGACGCCGGGGGGAAAATCTTAGCACCCGGGTTTATAGACCTCCACTCCCACCTCCGGGAGCCAGGATTTGAATATAAGGAGACGATAAGAACGGGAACGATGGCTGGCGTCAGGGGAGGTTTCACAACAATTTGCTGTATGCCGAATACGGAGCCCCCCATAGATAATTCATCTACCCTCGAATCTGTTAAGGAAAAGGCTCTTAAAGAAGGGGTATGCGAGGTCCTTCCCATAGCGGCTATAACGAGGGGGAGGAAAGGGGAGGAGATAGTTGAGATGGAGGAGCTCTGGGAGAAAGGGGCTGTCGCCTTCTCGGATGACGGAGAACCCCTCATGAACTCTCAGGTCATGAGGCTCGCCCTCGAATATTCCCTCCCCTTGGGTGTTCCTGTGATAAATCACCCCGAGGATAAAAACCTCTCGAAAGGGCATATGAACGAGGGGGAGATATCAACCCGCCTCGGAATAAAAGGGATACCAAGGGAGGCTGAGGAGATAATGATAGCGAGGGATATAAAGCTTTTAAAACTCACAGGCTCGAGGCTCCATATAGCCCATGTCTCAACAAAGGGCTCCCTCAAGCTTATAAGAAGGGCTAAGGAAGAGGGCTTGAGAATAACATGCGAGGTCACGCCCCACCATCTCACCCTGACGGAGAAGGAGGTCTTAAATCCCCCCTATAATACGATGGCAAAGGTAAATCCTCCCTTGAGAACTGAAGAGGACAGGGAGGCGCTTATAAAAGCATTAAAGGACGGAACAATAGATATAATAGCCACGGACCACTCCCCCCATTCCAGGGAGGAGAAATTTCAGGAATTCGATAAAGCACCCTTCGGAATAAGCTCCCTCGAAACAGCGCTCCCTTCCCTCCTCAAATATACGGACCTCGATATAAAACTCATTATAGAAAAGCTATCGACAGAGCCCGCCCGCATCCTCGGAAGAAAAGATATAGGAAACCTCAGGGAGGGTTCATACGCAAACCTCGTACTCATAGACCCGGATATAGAATGGGAACTTCATGAAGAGGACATGGTTTCCCTCGGGAAGAACACACCGTTTCTCGGGAAAAGGCTTAAAGGAAGGGTTGTTATGACCGTATATAAAGGGAGGATAGTTTATGAGAGGTTATCTCGTTCTTGAGGACGGCTCCTTCTACGAGGGGGAGCTCTTCGGCTCGATAAGGGATACATACGGAGAGGTCGTCTTCTCAACATCCATGACGGGCTATCAGGAGATGCTGACAGACCCCTCTTATAGAGGACAGATACTCGTGCCAACCTACCCCCTCATAGGAAACTACGGCATAAACAATAATGACATAGAATCTTCAAGGATTCAGGTATCAGGATTCGTCGTCAGGGAAGCCTGCCGTGCCCCGAGCCATCACTCGAGCATAAAAAAGCTTTACGACTTCCTCGAGGAAAACGATGTGCCCGGAATAATGGGGATCGACACAAGATCAGTGGTGAGAAAGCTGAGATACCAGGGAGTAATGATGGGGATAATAACAGGGAAAAACCCTAAGGAAGCCCTCGAAAAGCTAAAAAACCTCCCGAGATATGACGAGATGGACTTCGTAAAGGAGGTCTCAACAAAAAAGCCCTATGTATGGGAGGATAAACCAGTAGCAAAAGACCCCGCGGAGAAAAGAAAGGAAGCCCTCTCAAAAAACGCCCCCTTCGTCTGCGTCATAGATTTTGGTCTCAAATTCAATATATTAAGATCCCTGAAAAAACTCGGTGCGGAAATATGCGTCCTTCCATGCGATACGCCCCCCTCCTATATACTCGGACTCGACCCCGACGGAATCCTCCTATCACCCGGTCCCGGAGACCCTTCCCTCCTAACCTATATAGTCGAAAATATAAAAGCCCTCATAGGTAAAAAGCCTATAATGGGTATATGCCTCGGACACCAGCTCTTGGCTATAGCCTTCGGGGCAAAAACCTTTAAACTCAAATTCGGACACAGAGGAGCAAATCACCCCGTAAAAGACCTCAGAACCAATAAAGTTTACATAACATCACAGAATCATGGTTATGCTGTTGATCCTGAGACGCTTGGGGGAGGTTTGAGGGTTACGCATATAAATTTGAATGATTTCACTGTTGAGGGTTTTTGTCATGAGGAGCTTCCTATATTTTCCGTTCAATATCATCCTGAGGCTTCTCCGGGTCCTTGGGACAATTTACATCTTTTTGGGGAGTTTATGGAATGGATAAGGTGAGGAAGGTTCTTGTTATAGGTTCCGGACCGATAGTAATAGGGCAGGCTGCGGAGTTCGACTATTCGGGGACCCAGGCTTGCAAGGCTTTGAGGGAGGAGGGGGTTGAGGTTGTTCTTGTTAATTCGAACCCTGCGACGATAATGACGGATGAGGATATAGCTGATGTTGTTTACATAGAGCCTTTAACCCCTGATGTTCTTGAGAGGGTTATAGAGAGGGAGAGACCGGATGGTCTTCTTCCAACTCTTGGTGGTCAGACGGGACTCAATCTTGCCGTCATGCTCTCTGATATGGGGATTCTTGACAGGTATGGGGTGAGGGTTTTGGGAACGCCTATAGATACCATAAAGAAGGCTGAGGACAGGGAACTTTTCAAGAAGCTCCTTGACGGAATAGGGGAGCCTGTTCTTGAGAGCGAGGCTGTATCGAGCCTTGAGGATGCGAAGAAGGTTGCGGAGAGGATAGGTTTTCCCCTGATAATAAGACCGGGTTATACGCTCGGGGGGACTGGGGGCGGGATAGCCCATAACATGGAAGAGCTCTCTGAAATAGTCCCGAGGGGGCTTTCTTTGAGCCTAAACGGTCAGGTTCTTATAGAGAAGTGCATAATAGGATGGAAGGAGATAGAGTATGAGGTCATGAGGGATTCCGCTGACAACTGTATAACCGTATGTAATATGGAGAATATGGACCCGATGGGCGTTCACACGGGCGAGAGTATAGTTGTTGCTCCGAGCCAGACCCTGACGGATAAGGAGTACCAGATGCTCCGAAGCTCGGCTCTCAAGATAATAAGGGCTCTCGGTGTGGAGGGCGGGTGTAATATTCAGTTCGCCCTCCCGCCCCACCCCATTGTGGGCAAGGGGGATGGGAAGCCTTACTATGTTATAGAGGTGAATCCGAGGGTATCGAGGAGCTCAGCCCTCGCGAGCAAAGCCACCGGGTATCCCATAGCAAGGGTTGCTGCGAAGATAGCCATAGGGAAAAGGCTCGATGAGATACCCAACAGGGTGACGGGAAAGACCCTCGCATCCTTCGAGCCATCCCTCGATTACTGCGTCGTAAAAATACCGAGATGGCCCTTCGACAAATTCAAGATGGGGGACAGGGTTATAGGGAGTCAGATGAAATCGACGGGAGAAGCCATGGCTATAGACAGATGTTTCGAGGCTGCTTTGAAAAAAGCTGTGAGGTCCCTTGAGTTCGGAGGAAGGACCCTCCTGTGGGAAGACCCCTCATGGAGGAACGGGGATATACCCCTCTTCCCGAACGACCTCAGGCTCTGGGCTATAATGGCTGCCCTTAGAAGGGGCTTTTCCGTTGAGGAGATATCCAAGAAAACGATGATAGACCCCTGGTTTATAGAGAAGCTAAGGAACATAGTTGATATGGAGAGGAGGCTCCTCTCCGAGAACCTGACCCCCTCCCTCCTCAGGGAAGCCAAGAGGCTCGGATTTTCCGACAGGGAGATAGGGATTCTTGCGGACAGACTCCCTGAGCAGGTGAGGGAACTAAGGAGGATATGGAACATAAAACCCGTTTACAAGATGGTTGACACATGTGCGGGGGAGTTTGAGGCTGAGACGCCCTATTTTTACAGCACATATGAGGAGGAGAATGAGGCTAAGCCCCTTGAGGGGAAGAAAGCCCTTGTTATAGGCTCAGGACCGATAAGGATAGGACAGGGGATAGAGTTCGACTATTCGAGCGTTCATGCCGTCTGGGCTCTCAAGGAGGAAGGGTGGAGGAGCATAATAGCGAACTGTAACCC
>CAZTWH010000056.1:0-5338 GCA_964617575.1 uncultured Dehalococcoidia bacterium | reverse complement strand
CCATCCTCATCCGTTAATACGAGACCGAAAGCCTGAGGATTATCAACGGGCGTCAGGGCTATCGTTATCTTAGCCCCCTTATTTTTATGGAAAGAGAGCATATCACGGAGATCCATTCTGGTGAAGATATCTCCGTTCAGGACGAAGAAGGTGTCGTCGAGGAAATTTTGGGCGTTCTTCACAGCGCCAGCCGTTCCCAAGGGCTTGTCCTCCATAACATACCGAAGCCTTATGCCCACCTTCTCCCCATCCCCGAAATAATCCATTATGCTCCGGGGGAGATAATGAAGGGTTAATATAACCTCATCCACCCCGTTCTCCTTAAGCCAGAGGAGGACATGCTCGAGGAAGGGCTTTCCGAGAACGGGGACCATTGATTTTGTTATGGTATAGGTGAGGGGTCTAAGTCTTGTCCCCTCACCCCCAACGAGTATAACAGCCTTCAAATAAACCTCCCCCCTCTGTAGGATATGGTTATTCTCCTCTCCTCCCCCTCGCCCTCGCTCCTCGTTATTATTTCAGGGTCCCCCCTCAGGGTGAGGTGAATTATCCTCCTCTCGGATGCCGGCATGGGCTCGAGGGTTACGGACCTCCTCGTCTGCTTAACAAGCTCCGCCGTCTTTAAGGCGAGCTTTTTAAGCTCCTCCTCCCTCCTCTTCTTATACCTCGTCACATCCACATTCACCCTCACACCCCTCTTAAGCCTCCTGCTGACCATGAGATTTATCATATACTGGAGAACCTGGAGAGTTCTCCCCCTGTTTCCTATAAGGAGACCGAGATTTTCACCATCTATATTTATATCCGCCACATTCTCTATCTCCCCCTCCTCAACATATACCTTCGCCGGTATTTTAAGGAGGAAGAGGAGCCTCTCAACCATCTCCTTCGCTATTTGACCGACCGTCTTCGGAACCTTTGGCACAACCCTTATCCTCACCCCGCCGATATCGGACTCCTCCAGAACCTCTATATCAACCTCGTCCCTCGAAAGCCCGAGCTCCTTCAGCGCCGTCTCCACAGCCTCCTCATAAGTCCTTCCGGTTATCTCAATTCCCTCCATGGCTACCTCCTTTGGGAACAGGTTTTAGAGTCCCAAGACCTGTGAATTTATACTGCAAACCTATGCTTATAAGATTTGATACAAACCAGTAAAGGGCGAGACCACTCGGGAAGGTTATGGCGAAAAACCCGAACATGAGGGGCATCATCCACTCCATCATCCTGTTCATGGACTGCTGACGGGGGTCAGCCGTAGGGCTCGTCGACATCCTCTGAAGTATCCACATGGAGAGCATAACAAGGATGGCGAGTATAAAATCGGGTTTCGAGAGGTCAAACCACAGGAACTTGCTCGCGAGGGGTATGGCGTCCTGAACATATCCCCAGCTGTAAAGATGTTGGGAAAGTTCAAGGAGCCTCTCGGGCGTCGTGGATAAAGCCTTAAGAACGGATTGATATAAAGCTACCCACACGGGGAACTGTAAAAGCATGGGGAAGGCACAGCCAAGAGGATTTATCTTGTACTCCTTATACAGCTTCATGGTCTCCATTGATAATTTCTCCCTGTCCTTACCGTATTTTTTCTGAAGTTCCTGAAGCTTCGGCTGAAGCTCCTGTAATTTCTTCGTGACTTTGAGCTGTCTAAGCGTTAGGGGCAGGAGAACAGACCTCACTATAATTGTAAGGATTATTATAGCGGCACCGAAGCTTTTGAATAGAAAGTGGGCGAGGAGGATTAAGAAATTAAGCATGGGGTTGAGAAATAAAAGGTCCCACATCCCTCACCTCATTTAAGCGGTATGCTCCATACCTGAATACCGTTATCAGCCCTGAGACAGTATAGAAAACCCTTCTGGGTCATAACAAAAAGCCTCTCCCCATCCGTCCCTATACCGGAATATATGGGCGAGCCCAAGTCCACCGATTTCCATAAAATCTCCCCATCCCTCGAGAGAGAATAAACCCTTCCATCCCCTGATGCTATTATAATCCTTCCATCAAGGATGAGGGGAGATGACCTTATGGGACCACCCGTCTTGAATTCCCACCTTAGCTCCCCATCCTGAGATATGAAATAAAGTTTATGGTCAAGGCATCCCACGACTATCCCCCCATCGAAATAAACAGGGTCGCACCAGAACCAGTTATCACCCTCAAATTCCCACTCAAGCTTCCCATCCTCGGAAATACAGCGAAACTTCCTGTCAAAGGAGCCAAAATATATCCTCCCATCTTTATACAAAGGCTTTGATGCTATTATACCACCCACATCCATCTTCATTAAAGGCTCCCCGGAAAGGGATAAAAAGTAAAGTTTCTTATCAAATGAGCCGAAAATTATCTTATCTCCGCCTATCTCGCATGTGGACCATATGGCGCCACCTGCTCTGTACTTCCAATCAAGAGAACCATCCTCCATAAGAGCATAAAAAAAACCATCGGATGTTCCGAAGAATATCCTCCCATCATATAAACGGAGGGAACACACAATCGGGGAGCCGGCATCAAATATGGGCACAAGCTCCCTCTTCTCTATATCGAAGGAGTAAATTTTCCCCTTGAATGTCCCGAAATAAATTTTCCCGTCCTTTATTTTTAAATCCCCGTAGAAATGACCGAGGTAGTCTTCCTTCGGATATTTTGAGACAACCTCCCCCCTTCCGGGGTCCACAACGACAAGCTTACCCTTCAAGGAACCGACGAAAAGCTCCTCCTTATAGAGAGGAGATGACCACCCACGGGGCTCTATCTTGAGTCCGGGGGAGCATCCCAGGACGATGGAGATCAGCAATATTAAAAGGAGTTTACGGAACAGGGTCATATCCACCTTTGAAAAACGGATTGCATCTCAAAAATCTTTTTAAAAAAAGAAAGCCTCCTTTTACAACCCCGTATTTTTTTATAGCCTCCACCGCATATTCCGAGCATGTTGGTCTGTACCTGCACCTCGGAGGCATGAGGGGTGATATGTATAGTCTGTAAAAATTTATGAGCTTTATTATGAGCATACCCCAGCCCTTCTCAGTATTCCCTCTATAGAAGTCTTTATTCCCGAAAAGTCGAGCTCCATAGCCTCCCTTTTGGCAATTACTATTATATCCCACCCCTTTATATCCTTCAGCCTTATTATTTCCCTTATTCTCCTTTTAAGCTTATTTCTTCTCGTAGCCTTCCCCAGTTTTTTCGGGAGAACGAAGCCGAGCCGAGCCTCCTCAAGACCGTTCTCCCTCACCCTTACTATGAAAAACCTGTCCTCAAACCTTTTTCCCTTTTTAAGGATCTCCTTGAACTCCTTCTCTTTAGAAATCCTTCCTAATTTCAAACCGTAAGCCTGTGCCTCCCCTTGAGCCTCCTCCTCTTAAGGACAGCCCTGCCTCCCCTCGTCCTCATCCTCGCCCTGAAACCATGGGTTTTCTTCCTTTTTCTTTTGCTCGGCTGGTAGGTCCTCTTGGGCATCTCAAGGATAAAGTATAAGGATGGGGAAAAGGGTTGTCAAACTATTATAATTTTTCTGGAATGGGAAAGCCTGATATTATAGCCCTCGATGGTCCCGTTGGCTCAGGGAAGACGACGATAGGGACGATGTTATCGGAGAGGCTCGGATACAGATTCCTCGACACGGGCGACCTATACAGAGCTTTAACCCTCCTCGTTATAAGGAAAGGCTTAAGCAGTGAGGAGGATATAATAAAGCTTGCAAGGGATTTCTCGCCGAGGATAGAGGGGAGGAGGATATTTATAGGGGATGAGGATGTCACGGAGAGGCTGAGGGACAGGGAGGTGGAGGAAAGGATACCTTTCATATCAAGGATAAAGGATGTGAGGAGCTGTCTTGTGAAGATACAGAGGAGGGAAGCATCGGGCGGGAGAATAATAGTAGCGGGGAGGGATATAGGGACGGTTGTCCTTCCCGATGCTGACCTCAAGATATATCTCGATGCCCCCCTGGAGGAGAGGGCGAGGAGAAGGTATGAGGAGGTGAAACACAAAGGGATGAGTTATGAGGAGGTCCTTAAAAGCCTCAAGGAGAGGGATGAGATGGACATGAAGAGGGAAGTGGGTCCCTTGAAACCTGCGGATGACGCTATTATTATAAATACGGAAAACAAGAGCCCTGAAGAGGTTCTTTCCGAGATTCTTTCGCTCATGGAGGTGTAAAATTGTCCCTTTTCTACTATACGGGGGCATCAACGATGAAAGCCCTCCTTCTCATCCTAACCGATTGGGAGGTGAGGGGAAGGGAGAGGGTCCCCCTAAACGGTCCCCTTATAATCGTTTCAAACCACCTCAACCTCGCAGACCCCCCTCTTTTATCGGCGAGCATACCGAGGAAAATCCATTTTATGGTGAAGGAAGAACTTTATTACTCGAGGAGGGGTGGGATTTTCATCAAGGCATACGGAGCCTTCCCCGTGAGAAGGGGTAAACCCGATAAAAGGGCTGTTTCGGAAGCTTTAAAGCTCCTATCCGAGGGGAAGGCTATCGGCATGTTCCCGGAGGGGACGAGGAACCCGGAGAGGAAACTCCAGAGGGGAGAAGGGGGGACAGCCCTCATAGCAAGGCTCTCGGGCGCCCCCATACTGCCCGTGGGAATATCCGGAACCGAGGGGATAAGAGGACTTTATGAGGTTTTATCGAGAAGGCTCAAGATAAGGGTTAACATAGGCGAGCCCTTCTATCTCCCCGATGGAGATATAGATGAGCAGACCGAATTCATAATGAAGAGGATAGCGAATCTGCTTCCCGAGGAATACAGGGGGATATATGCCTCATGTGGAGAAAGTTGAAGGGGCGGGTTTCTGCCTCGGTGTGAGAAGAGCCATAGAGATGGTTGAGAGGGCTCTTGAGGAGGGGAAGGTATATACCTTGGGACCCGTCGTCCACAACCCCCGTGTTGTCGAGGAGCTGGAGAGAAAGGGGGTCAGGGTGGTGAGGGATGTTGGTGAGGCTAAGGACGGAACCCTTATAATACCATCCCACGGCGCCGGACCCCGCGTATATGAGGAAAAGAGGGTGAAAATAATAGATGCCACATGCCCGTTCGTTATGAGGACGAAAAGGATGGCTAAAAAACTCGCGGATCAAGGATTTTTCGTGATAATCTTCGGAGACTCCGAGCATACCGAGGTTAAGGGGATAATAGAATGGATAGAGGGCAAGGGGAAGGCTATGGAGAGGACGCCCAAGGAAAAACTCCCGAGAAGAATAGGAATCCTCTCCCAGACCACAAAACCACTGAAAGAGTTCTACGCATTCGTGGACGAGATTCTCTCCTCAAGCCTCGGAGAACTTCTCGAGGTTAGGATAATAAATACTATATGCAGGGCTACGAGGG
>CAZTWH010000055.1:0-5360 GCA_964617575.1 uncultured Dehalococcoidia bacterium | reverse complement strand
GGAGCTCCTGCCCGCCTCCCCAGCTCGATATAGCCCTCGTATCCTCCATCCTGAGTAGAAGCCTCCCTTTACCATATTCCTTAGCCCTCTCAAGTTCATCATCGCAAACATCCCCCTCCCTTATCCTCCCGAGCTCGTAAAACAAAACCTTTAAAGCCTCCTCCACATTGCGGGGCTCAACGGAAAGATTTATTATAAGGGAACCCGTATCCCTGAAATGCTCGACGAAGGAATGGATCTCATAAACAAGCCCCCTTTTCTCTCTGAGTTCGGTAAAAAGCCTCGAACACATGCCCTCGCCCAAGAATATATTGAACAGGTCTATCGAGAACCTTTCAGGGTCTTTTGAAGATAGAGCTCTGAAGCCTAAGGATATGTGGACAAGCTCCGTATCCTTCCTCTCCCCCTTCACAGCAGGTCCTGACAGGGGCGGAACCCCCTCATCCCCGAAATCCCCCAGCCCCCCTTCCCAAGACGAGAAATATTCCCAAGCCCTCTCCCTTATGCCATCAAAATTTCCTGCTATGCTGAGGACGGAGTTTTGTGGTCTGTAGAACAAGCTGAAGTGCTCAAGAATATCCTCCCTCGTTATGCTTTTTACGCTCTCCTCATCCCCCGCCACATCCCTCCCCAAGGGATGCCCTCCCCATAATATCTCATCGAGGAGGATATCAACCCTGTGGGAGGGGGAATCCAAGGAGAGCTTTATCTCCTCCACTATAACACCCCTCTCCCTCTCCATATCCTCGGGAGATAGAACGGGCTCCATAACAAGGGATGAGAGGACAGACAAAGCCCTGTCAACATGTATATACGGGACCTTCGCCCAGAAAACCGTGTATTCCTTATCCGTCGCACCGTTAAGAATCCCGCCTATCCCCTCTATAGCGCGGGATAATTCAAAAGAGCTTCTGTATCTTCCAGTCCCCTTAAAACAGAGATGCTCGAGGAAATGAAAAACCCCTCCCTTCCTCTCATACCTCGACCCTGCGCCTATGAAGAGACTCAAACTCGTCGAATAAGAGCCGGGGACTTCAAAGCTGACAAGCCTCAAGCCATTGGGGAGAACCTCTTTAATGTACATAACCCTCGGAAATCTCCTCTATCCTCCTGTCTATGACCTCGAGAAGCCTCCCTATACCCCATCCCTTCTCAGCGGATATGAAAACAACATCCCCCCTGTAGCCCTCCTTCTCATAAAGCTCATCTATAATACCCTCATCCCCGAGCTTATCAACCTTGTTTATGATGAGTATCCTCGGCTTCTCTATAAGACCGAGGTCCCTAAGTATGCCCTCAACAACCTCCCCCTGAAGATACGCCCTCGGATGGGTTATGTCCACGACATGGAGGAGAAGGGTCGCCTCCTCAAGCTCCTCAAGGGTTGCCCTGAAGGCGGCAACAAGAATGGGTGGGAGCTTCTGTATAAATCCGACCGTATCCGTTATAAGAACCCTCCTGCCCGAGGGAAGATTTATCCTCCTCGTCGTAGGGTCAAGGGTTGAGAAAAGCTTATCCTCAACATCAACCCTCGATTTTGTAATGGTATTGAGAAGGGTGCTTTTCCCGGCGTTCGTATAACCTATAAGGGAGAGGACGGGTATGCCCTCCTTCGTCCTCCTCTTCCTGTAAAGGGACCTGTGTTTCCTTATCTCCTCAAGCTCCTCCTTAAGCCTCTGTATCCTCCTCATTATAAGCCTTCTATCCGTCTCTATCTGGCTCTCCCCCGGTCCCCTCGTCCCTATACCTCCCCCGAGCCTCTCAAGATGGGGCCACATCCCCATAAGGCGAGGTAGAAGATACTGATGCTGGGCAAGTTCAACCTGTATCTTACCCTCCCTTGTTTTAGCCCTCTTCGCGAATATATCAAGAATGAGAATAGTCCTGTCTATAACCTTGGCACCTATCTCCCTCTCAAGATTCCTCTGCTGTGCCGGAGATAGCTCATCATCGAATATCACGAGATTGGCACCCGTCCTCTTCTTTAGCTCCTTTATCTCCTCAAGCTTACCCCTCCCTATAAGGAAGGAAGCAGTGGGGGAGGAGAGCTTCTGACTCACCACCCCCACAACCTCGGCACCCGCGGTTTTGGCGAGCTGGGATAATTCCTCAAGGGAATCTTCAAGGGACCAAGAATTTCCCCTCCCCCTTATCTCAACCCCAACAAGAATAGCCCTCTCCTCAGGCTCCCTCGTCTCCAGGATTTTCCTCACCTTTTAAAATTTTACAACATTTTATAGAATAGGGAAGGAGGAAGAATGGAAAGGGGAGATATTAAAAATCTCCCGTTATTTTATAGAGGGAAGGTAAGAGATGTCTATGACCTTGAAGATAAGCTCCTTTTCGTCGCAACAGATAGAGTTTCAGCCTTCGATAGGGTCCTCCCGGATCCCATCCCCTACAAGGGAAAGGTCCTCACACTCCTATCAGCTTTCTGGTTCCAGAAAACATCCCATATAATAAAAAACCACTTCGTAAAGATTTTAAACGGTAGGGATTGCTCCGAGCTTGGGATAGGGGAGGAATACGCTTTAAGATCCATGATAGTGAGAAAAGCAGAGGTCCTCCCCTTCGAGTGTGTCGTGAGGGGATATATAACGGGTTCGGCATGGGAGGAATATGAGAAAGGAGGCAAGGTCTTCGGGATAGATCTCCCTCCGGGTCTCAGGGAGTGCGAGAAGCTCCCCGAGCCCATTTTCACCCCCACAACGAAGGAGAGGGAGGGACATGATAGACCCGTAAGCTTTGAGGATATGGAGGATGCTTTGGGGAGTGAGCTCGCAAAGCTTATAAGGGATAAGAGCATGGAGCTTTACAGCTTCGCATCCGAATACGCTTTATCAAAGGGGATAATAATAGCGGATACGAAATTCGAGTTCGGTCTCATAGATGGCGAGCTCCACCTCGTTGACGAGCTCCTCACACCCGACTCATCGAGATTCTGGGACCTTTCCCTCTACAGACCGGGTTTTCCGCAGGCGGGTTTTGATAAACAGCCCTTGAGGGACTGGCTTAAAGAGAGGGGATGGAGGGGGGAAGGTGAGGCACCCCCGCTATCGCCCGAGATAATAGAGGAAACATCGAGAAGATATGTGGAAATACTTAAAAGAATTACGGGAAGAGATGTTCGTGGCTAAAATTTATATAACACTCAAACCGACTGTGAACGACCCCGAAGGCATCACCATAAAGAACGCCCTCGAGATGCTCGGATTTAAGGGCATAAGGGATGTCAGGACGGGAAAATACATAAGGGTTTTCATGGATGACCATGATGAGAACAAAGTAAAGGAGATGTGCGAGAAAATCTTGAGAAATCCCGTTATAGAGGAATATTCTTTTGAGATAGAGGAGGTAAAAAATGAGTAGTTATACGATATTCATCGTCCCCCACACCCACTACGATGTCGCATGGGCTTTCACGAAGGAGGATTATCTAAAGATAAACGAAAGGATACTGGAAGAGGTCCTCAGAATAATGGATAAAAACAATGATTTCAAGTTCATTATAGAGCAGACCTATCTTTTAAGCGCCCTTGAGGAGGTAAATCCATCCCTTTTCGCAAGGATAGGGGAGAGGATAAGGGAGGGGAGGATAGTCGTGGTGGACGGTCAGTATCTCATGCCGGATACAATGCTCCCGACGGGAGAGGTCCTTATACGAAATATAATGGTCGGAAAAAGATACCTCAAGGAGAAATTCGGCGTGGATGTCCCCGTCGCATGGGCTGCTGATAGCTTCGGAATGAACTCCCAGCTCCCCCAGATATATAAGAAAAGCGGATACAGGTGGCTCGCTTTCAGAAGAGGCGCAAGGGCTGATATATCTGAGAGCGAATTTATATGGAGGGGAATAGATTCATCGGAGATAATATCCCACTGGATGCCCCTCGGATACAGGGCAGGACTCGACCCGGAGAAATGGGATGAATCCGTAAGGGAGCTCAAAAAATACGCCTCAACACCGAATATCCTTATGCCGGCGGGAAGCGGTTCCATGCCACCACAGGAGGAACTGCCGGAAAAAGTCGAGGAGTGGAACAAAAGGAATAAAAATATGAGAATGATTATATCAACACCGGAGGATTTCTTCACCTCCCTCGAGAGGAGCGGGAAGAGGCTCAAAGTTCTGGAGGGCGAGCTATATGATGACGAGCTCGTCGATGTATTCCCGCAGGTGTGTTCGAGCAGGATATGGATAGTCCAGGGGGTAAGAAGATGCGAAAATCTCATGTACCTCGCGGAGCTTTACTCAACAATAGCCTACCTCCTCGGACTCCCGTACCCGAAGGAGGAATTAAAGGATTCATGGGAGAAAATCCTCTTCTTATCCTTCCACGATATAATAACAGGATGCGGTGTCGATGAAATATACGAGGAGGTAAAAGATATATTCCAAGACCTCGAAAGAGACCTCGGAAGAATTATAAAAAGAGCCCTCTCCCATATAGCCCGGAAAATAGGAACGGATGGCGAAGCAGTGGTCGTCTTTAACCCCCTCGCCCAGCCGCAGAAGAACTGGGTGGAAGCAAAACTCCAGTTCCTCCCCGGCTTCAAGGAAGAGCCATCCGTCGAAGATAGCCAGACCCTTTATATAGAGAGGGACGCAAGGGGAGATGTAAGGGAGGCAAAAATAGGTTTCTTCGCCCAAACCCCACCCCTCGGATATAAGGTCTATAAAATAGAATGGGGAAAAAAGAGAGGGGACGGGATAAAATTCGATGGGGAAAAGGTCATAACACCCTTCTACGAAGCATGGGTGGATGAAAGCGGAATCCTGATGGTCAAAAAGGGAGATAAATTAATAAGAGGGAACGAAATAATAATAGAGGACGAAATAGGAGACCTCTATTACCACAAAACAAGATTCCAAGACCTCATAAAATCCGAAAGCGGAGGAGGTTTTGAATACGGAAGCTTCAAACCTAAGAGCATAAGATTCGAAAAGGGAAACCTCATGTCAAAAATAATCTTCGAAAATGAATATTATTGCCTTACATGGCCCTACAGATTAAAAAAGAGATTCCCGCCCATCATCTACAAATACAAGGTCATAGATATAGAGAAGGAGGTCATATTCTACAGAGACCTCGAGAGAATAGATTTCATAACAAGGATAAAAAATAGATACCCATGCATAAGACTGAGGGTGAAGTTCGATACGGGGATGGAGAGGAAGGAATATGTGAGGGAGACCCAGTTCGGTGTCATATCCGAGCCGACGGAATTCGTGAGAAAAAGGGAGGAGGCAAAACCCCTCGGCATACCGAATTTCCTGAGCTGGTTCGACTACGAGGATGGGGAGTGGGGCATATGCTTCATGAACAGGGGCTTGCCAGCATGCGAGATAAAAGGTGAAT
>CAZTWH010000054.1:0-5376 GCA_964617575.1 uncultured Dehalococcoidia bacterium | reverse complement strand
GGTGTTAGAACACCTACAGGAATGATGGGCGTCTGGCTCGACTCGCCCATGATAGAGATGATAAAGGGACCCGGAACAATAGAGAGGGAGCTTCCCGCAATGTACAGACAGTTCAAGAGGTTCGGTATAGATATGAGGAAGAAGCCCATACTTGTTTATCCGACCCTTCACTACCAGAACGGGGGAATACTCATAGACCCTGAGGGGAGGACGAATGTGGAGGGGCTTTTCGCGGCGGGCGAAACCGAGGGGGGTGTTCACGGGAGAAACAGGCTTATGGGCAATTCCCTCCTCGACATCCTCGTTTTCGGAAGAAGGGCGGGGAGGGCATCCGCCCTGTATGCGAGGGAAGTTAAGCTTAAAAAATTAACCCTCGAGCATGTGAGGAGATGGCATAAGGAGCTGAAGGAGGCGGGCATATACGATGAGAGACCCGTATCTCCGAAGCTTCTCCCCGATTATGCGAGGAAAGGGAGGACGGGATAATGCCGAGGAGGATTCAGACCGACCCGGAGAGGATGGAGAAGGTTCTGAACATGATACTCGATACGAGATTCCCGCCTGTAGCCAGGATGAGGCTTCTCTCGAGCGGTTTCTCGGAAGCCCACACGCTTGATATAAAGGAGGATATAACGGGGACGAAGGCTTGCCTCGGGTGCGGGAACTGCATAGATATATGCCCTGTTCTGGCGAGGGAGCCTATGAGGAAGAATAAAACCCAGCAGAGAACATCCATGGCTCTCGAGACCCTTGTTGGGGAGGACTGCGACAGGTGCTACGCATGCGTCCTATCATGCCCACAGGTTGATACAACGATAAAATACTACATTGTGAACAGGAGGAACATAGAGATAATGGGGAGGATGGAGGGGAGGCTTATAGAGGATGAGCTTGATATAGACCTCTTTTTTGAGGAAGCCGGAGGTCTCTGATGGACTTCTCTTTATCTGAAGAGGACAGGCTGATACAGGATACCGTGAGGGATTTCACAAAGAAGGAACTTATACCCCTGGAGAGGGATATCCTCGGGAGGGAGCCCGAGGATGCGGTCCTATACCTCCCGAAGGATAAGGAGGAGGAGCTTAAGAGAAAGGCTAAGGAGATGGGTTTCTGGGCTTTAAATGTCCCGGAGGAACTCGGGGGAGGGGGGCTCTCAACCCTCCAGCTTTCGATAGTCGAGGAAGAGGTCTCAAAGAGCATAATACCTTTTAATTTCGGCGATGTTAATCCGATTCTATTCGAATGCGAGGGAGAGAAGAGGGAGAAATATCTTATTCCCTCCATAGAGGGGGAGAAGGTCGGGAGGGTCGCGATAGTAGATGAGGAGAAGACGAGGGCGAGGAAGGTAAATGGAGGTTATCTCATAGATGGCACAAAGCTCATAATAGCACCGGATTCAGGCGACTTCCTCATCCTTTTCGCGGAGCTTGATGGCAAGGGCATGACCTGCTTCCTTGTGGATAAGGAGGAGGGGCTTGAGATAAAGGAGGAGGATAGGAAAGGGTGGATGGCGAGGTTTATAAAACCCATACCCGTTATCCTGCGCGGATTTAAAGTTTCGGAAGAATCCCTTCTCGGGGAGGAAGGGGGCGCTTATAAACTGGGGAGGGAATATCTCCCCAAGAGGAGGATAATAAGGGGCGCGAGGTTTGTCGGGGCATGTGAGAGGATTTTAGATATAAGCGTAGAATATGTTAAAAACTGGGAGACATTCGGGAAGACCCTATCGGAGAGGATGGACGCCCGGTTCAGGATAGGGGAGATGATGGCTGAGATAGAGGCGGGAAGGTATCTTGTCTACAAGGCTTCATGGAAGGCTGATAGGAATGAGGATGTGAGGATGGAGGGGGCGAAGGTTAAGGTCTTCTGCTCCGAGATGCTGTCGAGGGTATCCGAAAGGGCTTTTCAGATTCACGGAGGACCTTCATTTCAGGAATATTTCCCGATGAGGAGGCTCCTAAGGAATATATATGCGGAGGATTATGTGGAGCACTCGATAGGTCTTCAGAAGCTTGTTCTCGCGAAACATCTTCTTGAGACGAGGGGGTGAGATGAAGAGGATAGAACTACCTTTAACGGAGGAGAAGGTTATGGAGCTCAGGGCGGGGGATGAAGTTCTTTTAAACGGCGTTATATATGTGGCGAGGGATCAAGCCCACAGGAGGATGATAGAGGCTATAGATAAGGGGGAAGAGCTCCCGTTTGATATAAAAGGTCAGGTCATATATTACATGGGACCCTCGCCCGCAAGACCGGGTCAGGTTATAGGCTCGGCAGGACCGACAACAAGCGGGAGGATGGACCGCTATACACCAAAGCTCCTCGAAATGGGACTCAAGGGGATGATAGGCAAGGGTATGAGGTCCAAGGAGGTTAAGGAGGCTATAAAGAAATATAAGGCTGTATATTTCGCCGCCATAGGAGGCGCCGGGGCGCTCATATCAAAGTCGATAAAGAGCTCTGAGGTTATAGCATATGAGGACCTCGGACCCGAGGCTGTTCGGAAGCTTTATGTCGAGGATTTCCCCGTGGTTGTTATAAACGATGCATACGGAGGGGATCTCTACGAGGAGGGGAAGGCGAAATATAGAGAGCTTTAAAGCTACTCAACGACCTCCAAAACGAGGGTTATTTCTTCCTCCGCTTTTATCTTTATCTCATAAAGCCATGGGACCGCATCCTCAGGGGCTTTCACAAGGAGGTTTGAAGCTTTACCCTCCGGGATGACCCTTACGGGGGAAGGGGTTAAAACAGCTTCGATACCGAGGGGAACGCTCGAGATTTTCGCCTCTCCTTTGGTTATAAGAAGGATATTCGCCTCCTCGCCCTTCTTTAGCTTCAAAACCTCACCCCCACCCCGGAGGAGAAAAGATGGTTTGCTTTCGGATACAAGAAGGGGTGGTAATGGGTAAATGGTTCGGGAGCCATGGGCTTCGACGATGAGGGAGGGGGAGAGGTATAAAGAGGACAGGGACCTATCGGGTGAGAACTTGAGAAGGCAGGCTTTCCTGCCATGAGCTTTCAAATTGAAGGATGGGGGATAAAATTTATAGGATAAACCCTCCACTCCTTCCAAACCAAGCTCAACAAAAGCTTTGCTTTCCGAGGAAAATATAAGGGCTATACCCCCTTTGTTTCCGGACTTGAGGAACAATATCTCCTTTCCGTCCAAGGTTTTTAAGGGAGAAAATCCGTCCGTTTTTATCATCTCGAGGTTTATACTGGAGGGGGCTTTTGGTGTCAGGGTTGCGCAGCATATAAAGAGGGTGAGAAGAAGTATAAGGAGCCTCAAATCTCAACCTCCACCTCATATTTCCCAAGAACCTCGTCTATCCTCCTCGCCGTCTCCTCATCGGGAGGAACAAGGGGAAGCCTCGGAGGTCCCGCATCAAATCCTATGCTCTTTAAGGCGTATTTTATGGGTATGGGGTTTGAAACTATGAAAAGGATATCGAACAGGGGCGTAAGCTCCTTATGGATTTTGAAAGCCTCCTCTATTTTCCCCTCCATGGTCTTCTCCATCATCTCTTTTATACTTCTCCCCATAAGATGGGATGCTACGGATATGGCTCCGTATCCTCCGAGGCGCATTATGGGAAATATATCATGGTCATTCCCGCTCCATATTCTTACTCCATCAGCTATCATATTCGATATCTGCCTGAGGTCCCCGCTCGATTCCTTGACACCAACTATGTTGTCTATCTCAAGAAGCCTCTTAACAGTTTTCGGCAGTAAATTCACCCCCGTCCTCGAAGGTATATTGTAGAGGATGCATGGTATCGATACGGAGCTCGCTATCCTCTTGAAGTGCTCGTAAAGACCCTCCTGAGGAGGCTTATTGTAATAAGGCGTGACGAGGAGGAGTCCGTCCACACCGAGCTTCTCAGCCTCCTTTGAAAGCTCAACGCTCTCCTCCGTTGAATAACTCCCCGTCCCGGCGACGACATCCTTATCGGGCAGGGCTTTCTTGACCTCCTCGAACAGCCTTAACTTCTCCTCCTTTTTAAGGGTTGGCGACTCCCCCGTCGTCCCCGAGACGACGACACCATCGCTCCCTGATTTTACAAGGGCTTTTGCCAGCTTCTTCGCCCCCTCATAATCCACCCTCCCCTCCCTGAAGGGGGTAACCATGGCTGTTAAAAGCCTCCCTATCATAGAATCCCCCTCTTTCTCATCTCCATTGCTATCTGGACGGCGTTCAGCGCCGCCCCCTTCCTCAAATTATCCGCAACAACCCAGAGGGAAAGACCGTTCTCAAAAGCTTCACAAACCCTTATCCTCCCCACAAAGACCTCGTTTCTGCCCTGAGCCATCCTCGGATAGGGATATACCCCATTTTGAGGCTCATCCATGAGCCTGACGCCCGGGGATTCGGATAAAATCTCCCTCGCCTCATCGGGAGATATTTTCCTCTCAAGCTCTATATGAACAGCCTCGCTGTGGGAAACAGGGATGGGGACACGAACACATGTTGCTGTTATGGGAAGTTCAGGCTCATGCATTATCTTCCTCGTCTCATTCACCATCTTAAGCTCCTCCTTCGTTCTGTCCCCATCGAAGGAGTCTATATGGGGAAAGAGATTGAAACCTATCACCTTCGGCAGAACCCCCGGCTCGGGCTCCTTCCCATCAAGGATGAGCCTTGTCTGCTCAAAAAGTTCAGTTAAAGCCTCAGCGCCCCATCCTGAGACAGATTGATATGTATCGACTATTATCCTTTTCACCCTCCCGACCCTGTGAAGGGGATATATCGCCACAACCATCTGAATAGTTGAGCAATTCGGATTAGCTATTATCCCCTTATGCCATAAAAGATCATCGGGGTTGACCTCTGGAACAACGAGGGGAACATCCTTATCCATCCTCCAGGCAGAACTATTATCCACGACAACAGCACCTGATCTCACGGCTATAGGGGCGAACTCCCTGCTTATCCCGGCACCCGCGGAAAATAAGGCGAGGTCTATGCCATCAAAAGACGAGCTTTTAAGCTCCTCAACCTTTATCCCCTCCCCCCTGAAATTCAGAACCCTACCGCTTGACCTTTCGGATGCGAGAAGCCTTATATAACTTACGGGGAAATCGAGCTCCTCAAGAACTTTCAAAAACTCCCTTCCCACAAGACCTGTGGCGCCTACTACAGCTACCCTCATCTCAAACCCCTAATATGTCTTTGAGACCGTATATAAAGCCCTTCCTCTTAACAGCTTCTCTTATCGCCAGAAGAACACCCGGGATATAGCACTCCCTCGATATGGTATCATGCCTTATCCTCAAAACCTCCCCCTCAAGACCCAGTATAACCTCCTGATGGGCTAAAAGACCGGGGAGTCTTACCGAATGAATGGCTATCCCCTCATAAACAGCCCCCCT